>JADHXQ010000045.1 GCA_016782885.1 Phycisphaerae bacterium
TCCTTGTGCATGAGTAAAAGGATGTCTCACGCAATGGCCATTGCTACAGAATATGCCCCCTATATCACACCCAATCCAAGAGCGCAACCTAACATGCGCCGAACATGAAGAAAAATATTCTCACATGCGATAGCCCTGGGTAACGGCTGACGACTCTTTTCTTTTGCCACGGATGGCACGGATATGTTACGGCCACGGCGACGGCTTTCTTACCACAAAGAACGCAAAGATCACAAAGAACGGCGCAGGAGTTGTTACGGCGACGGCAACGGTTTTGTTTCACCACTTACTACGAACAACTATCTCGCGTAGCACGGCGGAACCCCAATTAGCCCTTGATTATTGCATCCTTTGTTCCTGATACTTCTCAATCGCTTCTTGGTACATTCGATCGCTCTCATCTCTGAATCTGTCTTTGTTTTCTTGAAGAACGACAAGTTTCTCATGTATACTCCGATAAATAACTTGGTGAGCTTGATTGCTCACACTCGTTTCAGAAAACTCATCCATTTCGACGTCTGAGTCTAAAACAAGATTCACCAATTGCATCAAGCCATCTTTGAGTATTTGATCGATTGGGACCCTCCTTCTTCTTGGAAGCGATGTGAGCTTCTTCCCCAACCAATGACGCATCGTCGGTCAATGTGGCATCTTCAACCAGCAACGATTTGCACTTTGCGCACGCATTGCCGGAGGCTCCCCAAAGCAGCTTATGTGTTTTCAGGATGATGGACATAGGCGCCTAGAATTCCGGGGACGCAATACTTACGATTTCACCGCCCCAACCCACGACTGTGAGAGAGGCAGGTTTTAGGTGTTAGGTTCTGGGTTCTAGGTTCAACCCTAAAACCTAGCACCTGGAACCTTGAACCTGACACATTAGTATGATTGTCGATTGTTGGTGGGCTGAAGGCAAGGGGAAAACGGCTGGCAACTGGAAACTGGTGACTGGCAACTGGCGACAGCGGGAGGCAACGGCGTCGCTCCGCGACATGTCAAAGCGGTGCCGGGTCACCGCACTCCATATTACAACAACTCCTGCGACGTTCTTTGTGATCTATGCGTTCTTTCGTGGTAAGAACCGTCGCCTCCGCCGCGGGATCAACGAAAATGGGCGCTCCGCCTCTTGAGGTCGGGCAGCAGCGATTGGAGTTGCTTGGCGACCTGCGTGTTGGGGAAGCGGCGCATGAGATCCTCGGAAACATCAACCGCTTCGGAATACCGCTTGCGTTTGATGAGGTCGCGAATACGGTCTCGCAGCGTGCGGGCCTCTTCGAAGTGAGCATTCTTGCGGACGGTTGACATTGAAGCCGCGACCTTCTGCGCCTCTGTGCTGGCGGGGTATTGCTCGACCAATTGCTCTCCAACTCCCATGGCCTTGACCCACTGGCGTGATTCGGTCCATCTCTGGAACTCGGCGAAAAGTCTGGATTGCTGTTCGGTGCGAAATGCGGAAGATTCCCGGCGAACGGTTTCGAGCAGGGTCTCCGCCTCGTCGCTGCCGGGTACTGCCGCCAGGAGCGCCTGGGCGAGTTTCTCGGCGCGGGTGAACTGTGCGACCGACATCATGTTCTCGATGCGCTGCTTCTGGGCGGCGAAGAGTTTGGCTTCTTCGTCAGGCGAAGCTGGTGTGGGGAGATTGAAGTTTTCGGTATTCTGCGGCGGCTGCGGGCCGGTGGCGCCGGTCTTGGGTTGGGCGTCGGGCTTCGTTTTTGTAGCGGACTTTGCGGGTTGCCTGGCCGGTTCCGATTGCTTTTTGGCCTTTGGGACTGGAGGGGGGGGCGGTTCGACTTCCTGTTCGGATACGATTTCGGCTTCGATGATTTCGACTTCCGCGACTTCTTCCTCGATGATTTTGACTTCCGCTACTGCTTCTTCGATTTTTGGGGGAGCCGCCGGACTCTGTGGCGCCGACGGTGGCGGGACGATTGAGGCGTCACCGGCGCCCAGGGCAGCATCCATCCGGTTGCGAATATATCGCAACTCGTCCAGTATCATTAACAGTATCCGCGAGTTAACTTCACCGGAAGCCTTATTGTCCGCTTGCTTGCCCATGGAGAATATATTATCGCTTCCCGCGGGGTTTCGTGCAAGTCCGGGTGTTTGATTTGATATGCGGAGGCGTTATGTGTTAGAATATGTATATGGAGAAATCACACAAGCGTGTTTCATCGCGATGCGGGTTTACGCTGATAGAGTTACTGGTCGTGGTAGCCATAATAGCGCTGCTGGCTACGATCATGGTACCGGCGATGTATCACGCGGAGGAACTTGCCCGACGGACGAAGTGCCTCAAGAACGTGCAGGGCATCGCCCAGGCCTGCGGGGCATATATGAATACATCCAACCTGCACCGCGGGTCCAATAAGGGTAATCCCATGCCGACTCGTGATCCCGCTCCGACCTCCGCGAACTGGCACAATGCCACCGCGGGGAATCCTTCGGCACTTTGGATGCTGATAGCCTACAAGTTTGTGGGTCGCGAATCATTCCTCTGCCCTTCGGCTGAGAGATACAGGGACTTTCGCGAGCCTGCTGCCGACGACACGTCGTTTGACAGCGACACGCTGTCATACAGCTACCTGTCGCAAGTGAGTTTCACTGACGGGAACACCGGTGTCGCCAACATCTCGGTCACCAGCAGTTTCAGCACGGGATTGAAGGCGCCTCAATTGGCGATAATTGCCGATGCAAATCCACGCTGCCGGGTAGGGACGGCGGGTTTGGACTCCGCCTACAGTGGGGGAAATTCTCTCAACCACAACATGGCGGGGCAGAATGTCGCGTTTTTTGACGGGCATGCAGGCTGGTTCAGCACTTCGAAGATTCCGGGCACCAAGCCACGTAATAATAGTGATGCGTTAGACGACATTTATCAATCCTGCGACACCAGTGCAGACTCAAAGGGTGAGCGTGGTGCGATCAACGATGCATTTCTTATTCCCTGAATTTCAGAAAATTTTTCTGACAAATTCAGTGTCCGCGTCTGATGTCGTGGTAGTATCGATGTAAGTTTCGTGTTGAAGGTGCATTATGGTGCAGTTTTGGAGTGGGGAAGAAGCAGGCAGGTTGTAAGGTGTTTACCTTATTTTCTTGTATTGGGTTGGCGCGATCTGATATACTCTAGTGGCGAAGAAGCAGGCAAGTTGCTTTTGCCGGGTTTTGATTTTGGTCGAAGTCTTCGTGAAAAATTGTCCCATTTGGGCCGGTCCTCCCCGGCCGGTCCGATAAGGCGGTGCCTGTCGTCCCCCCCCGCGATAGGCCCGCCGTTTTTTATGCCCATGCTGAAAGACCGTCGTTGCCGTTCACTTGGTTGTTGGGCGTTCCTTGTTGGCTGTTGGTTGATGATCCGTCGCCATTCAAGGTGAAGATGCTATTGCCACTGCAATCGGGCGGACGATTTGGGGGATTACGATCCGGTGGCAGATATCTTCACAGATGGTGCATTGTTCGATCAGTGACTCGTTCATGTTCATGATCTTACCGGGGGTGGGTAAGCGGCGAATTGTCAGGTAGATGCTGATCGGTTCGTTGTCGTAGCGTCCGGTGCGCACCTGGTAGTCGCTGGAGCGGGTCTCCAGGGATACTCTGGCCTGGAGGTAGCAGTCCTCGTCGAGTGCGATGACCATGCTGGGTTGGCACTCGATGCATCCGGTGGCGGTTTCTCCCGCCAATGCGCCCAACGCGGAATCGCCCATGAGCGATTGAGCCACTATCTCGTCACGATTACCGTCGTAGTCGAGATTGAAACCGAACATTATGTCCAGGAGTTCGACGTCGAGGCCGCCGATACCGAGGAAGTAGACGCTGTGCTTGAGGAGCCAATGATGGAGGCGGTAGATATCATCTGTCGCACGGGGATTGAAGTGCCCGGCGGCCAGGCGGTTATTGTGGAGTTCCATCCAGAGGTAATGCCCCTCTTCTCGGTTGGCTTCAAGTACCGACTCGCCGGTTTCACGCTGGTACAGCAGGGTCATCGACGGAAACTCCCGCTGTATCGCTTCGTAGAATTGCAGGAGGGTTTCCCTGTTGGCAGGCAGCGCCAGGTTGGTCTGCAAATTCACGTTGACGAAAAACTCGTCGGCTGCGCTGGAGAAATCGAACATCTTTTGATTAACCTCGTAATGACCGGAGCGGGTATCGGTCTTTGGGATTCTAGCCCTTTGTCTTGTCGAGCACCTTGAGTTTACCGTCCTCGTGAATGACCAGGTGTCCGGGTTTGACGGATTCGGTTATGTAGGCGTTTCCGCCCACGGTGGCGCCATGTCCGATTACGGTCTCGCCGCCGAGGATAGTCGCATTCGGATAGATGGTCACGCCGTCTTCTATGGTCGGATGTCGCCTGAGGCCCTTGATGACCCGCCCGCGTTCGTCCTTGGGGAAACTCTTTGCTCCGAGCGTGACGCCCTGGTAGATCTTGACGTTATCTCCGATCCGGGTAGTCTCGCCGATAACAACGCCCGTGGCATGATCGATAAAGAAGCTTTTCCCGATGGCGGCGCCGGGGTGAATGTCCGTGCCGGTAATGCTGTGAGCATGTTCGCTCATCATCCTCGGCATCAACGGTACATCGAGTTCAAGCAGTTCGTGCGCGACGCGATAGACCACTACCGCGTAGAAGCCCGGGTAGCAGTAGATGATCTCGTCGGTGCTCTTGGCTGCGGGGTCTCCGTCGAATGCCGCCTGGGCGTCGATCGCCAGGGCTTTGCGAATCGCGGGAATGCGCCCCAGAAATTTCTGTGCGATGTCGCCGGCTTCGGCATGGCAGGCGTCGCTGTCTTCGCAGGTCTCGCACTGGCGGTCGGCGCACATGCAATAGGATATCTGGCTGGTCAACTCCGAACCGGCATGAACGAGCAGATTGCCCACGTGGTAGCGGATGTTCTCGGCGGTGAGTTCCTTGTGTCCGAAGAACCCGGGAAACAGGAGCTGGCGGATATCATTGAGCACCTCCACGATGCGCGATCGCGAGGGCAGAAACGTCTCGCCGATTCGCTGCGTTCCGTCGAGCGTCGTGTAGCTGGCCAGTATATCGTTAGTCAACTGTTCGAGATTTTTGTTCAGTGAGTCGTTCACGGTAGTTGTCTCGGAAACGCCGCTGAGGCTTATTCGCGGATCATTGCAGGCTTTGGGAAACCTTGATTGTGGTCATTGTACCCCGCATATCATACTAATGTCGCCCCCCAATGAAAACCGAAATATACTTTAGGGTCTACCGCACAATACAACTTGCACCGCCAGCCCACCGAAAACAGACTGTTTACAGAGGTTTATCATGGTACCGGATACAGAACCTGACAACTTTGTCGAAAACCGAAGCGGCAGCGACAGGCGCTCAGAGCGCGAAAGGCGAGAGGAACTTCGAAGAAAAGAGGAACTGTCCTTTGAAGGGCCCGACCAGCGGGATGGAACAGACAGGCGTTCCGGTCAGGAGAGGCGACAGCTCGAAGACAGGCGGCCGTCCTGACCATCGTGTCTGGGGGAGTCGTCAGACCGGCACCGCGCGGGGGCATGTGAATGGTTCCGATCCCGGGGCTGCTAAACCCGCTTGCCTGGCATGCCGATCAATACCCTGGAAGAACTCCGCATACTACCCGGTAAAAGGCGGCGCCTCAATGAGGTTACCCATGCGGCAGGCAGCAGCGTTTAGAAAGCGATCGGCATTTACGCTTGTCGAGATACTGATCGTCATCATCATCCTCGGGACATTGGCAGCGATAGTCGAACCCCAAATGGCATACTGATCGCGGTATTACCACTGCCCTCAACTTCAGTGCAGCTTTGTCTGGTCTCGGCGAGTTGGCGGGGGTATACTCACCGGCATATGCCCCGGTCCCGGCGATATGTCAGCCGGATCGGCTCGGGGAACCCGCAATGGTATAGAAGACACCGGAGAATTGTTATGGCAGACGACTTGACGAGACGAGTGTTTCTGGGATCGGCCGGGATGGCTCTTGCGGCGACCGCGGCGGCTGCGGCGGCCGCGGCGCCGGAGAGTAAAGATGGTAAGACTGGGGTCACCAAAATCATAGCCATATCGTGCAGCCCCAGGAAGGGCAAGGGGACCGCCGAGTCGCTGCAGGAATGCCTCAAGGGCGCCAAAGGCGCCGGAGCAGGTATCGAGACCGAGTTGATCGATCTTGGCGGACTGGATATCGAGGGTTCGGTTGCTGCAGGCGTGCCTCTGGCGAAGGGTCGGAAAGACGATTTTCCCGAGGTGGCCAAGAAACTCTCAGATCCGAAAGTGGGGGGGATCATCATCGGAACGCCGGTCTATTTCAGCAGCATGAGTTCACTGTGCAAGGCGTTCATCGAGCGAATGATGGTTTTCTATCGTAATGGCGGTATGGTCGGCAAGCCCGTAGGCGTGCTGGCAACGGGCGGGTCGCGAAACGGCGGGCAGGAAGTGACTATCCGGTCCGTGCAGGATTCTCTGTTTTGCTTTGACATGCTCGTTGTGGGAACGGGGAAGCGATTTGGTGCGGCCGTCTGGGCCAAAGGCGGCGCCGCAAACGACAAAGACGGAATGACCGCCGCGAACAAGCTTGGACGCCGGGTCGCCGAAACAGCCCTTGCCCTGAAGAAGGGGTAATCCCGAGATGCGGATCCCAAACAAAACAACCCCCCGCGATAGCGGGGGGTTGCACAGGATGACCCCAAGGGGACTCGAACCCCTGTTGCCGGCATGAAAAGCCGGAATCCTAGGCCACTAGATGATGGGGCCGCTTAAAAACGCAGCGCCCAGCCGGAAAAGTACCGGCAGGGGGGTAAACCAAGCGAAGTAGTATATCCGAGTCGGCAGAATACGCAAGGCAAAATCAGCTTTTTCGTGGTTTTTGCATCAAGAAGACAGGAAAGCGAAATGTTCACTCGACGTTACTGCAGGAACAGGTCGTCAAGATCCGGGGCCACGCCGAAGCTGTTCATCGCCGCCGAGTAGCGATAATAGACTTCCAGGCACAGTGCGCCCAGCGCGGTTGTGTATACCCGCCCGGCCCGTTTTCCCCACCTGGCGTTCTCGTAATCCCAACTGCCTTCGTTGTCTCCGGTCTTGCACTGATTCTCGACCAGGACGTCGCGAACCCTCCGGTTCCACCAGACGCGATTTTCACCGCCCATATTGTGCATGGCGTAAGTGGCGTAGTACCAGAGATAAAAGTCCTGGCGTTTCCAGCTCGGGGCCTGCTTTCGCATGAGAGCGGCGCCCTTGACCAGCAGGTGCGATTTGACGCCCGTACCGCTGAACTGCCTGACAAGCACGCCGGCGGCCGTCAGCGCCGGATGCCCGTCGCTGCCGCTTTGCTGCTGGGAGAACATATACCCAACCGCTCCGCTCGATTCGCTGGAGGCGCCCTTGTCGGTGACGCTGTCGACGAAGGAAAGCGACCGCGAGTAGAGTGCATGATCGAACTTGATCCGCGCGAGCTTGGCGGTTTTGAGCGCCTGGATGCACCATGCGGTTACGGACATGTCGCTCTCGCCGCAATTGGGCGTGTATCGCCAACCGCCGTCGGGATTGACCGCCTTTGCCAGGAAGTCCACCGCAAGCCTCGCGGACAGGCCCACGCGTTCGTCCCTCGCCCGCCCGTACGCCTCGCACAAGGCAATCGTGGCGATCGCGTGGTTGTACAGGTTTCCCTTCGATTTCGAGGCGACGAGCCCCGCCTTGTCCTGCATGCGAATGAGGGCCTGCAGACCGCGAAGGACATTGCGGCGGTACTCGCCTTTTCTGCTGGTATTACCCCCGCCCATCAGCGCCAGCAGCGCCATGCTTGTCACTCCGACGTCGGCGTTTTCGGCGCCGCCGTATTTCCTGGCGTCCCAGTGCCCGTCGGGCTCCTGGTGCCTGGCCAGCCATGCCAGCGCCCCGTCAACGGAGGCCTTGGCTTTCACGCCGCCGAAACGCGTCATGGTGCGGAAGAAATCGCCCGTTCCGAACAGCGCCAGATTCGCCGGTCCGAGCTTTCCGATTGCGGGCACAGCGTCCTGGCGACCGAAGGTTTTGGGAAGGGCTTTGACGTCCCGGCTGGGCTTGGGCGCCCGGTTGATCCAGTGCAGTTCGACCGCCTTGTCGGGCGCGGGTACGGGGTTTTCGTACTTGAAGATGTCCGCCGGTGTCGAAACGGTTGCGGCGATGGGGTTCAGCGCGAATGCGACGGTTTCGGATTCTTCGGTGATCTCCTCGGGCGCGTCGATGTCCACTTCCGTGGAATCGAGGGATATCTCGGGCGTGTCGACCTCGATATTCCGCGTCTGGACGAACTCTTCGGTAATCACCACGTCGGTTTCGGTGACGGTCATGCGAATGTCTGGTCGTTCGTCAAATTCGGTCTCGTCGGCGAGTTCCTCGGGCTGTTCGAGAATCAGATCGCGTTTCGGGTCGCTGAGTTCGAATTTTTCGACAACCGGTTCGTCAACGGAGAACTGGAACTCCTTGAGTTTCGCCTGGGTGTCATCGCCGGGGTAAAGCTTCCAGAACACCGAGATTGCAACCAGCAGCGCGAAGATGAGCGTGCCGACCAGTACCGCCCGCTTGTTGACGACCTCGACCGTTCGCGGGTGCCAATCAAACATGGGCGTGGCTTTGCTGTTGGTATTGTCGGAGTTACGTTGCATCCGGGTTATCCTTGGGTGTTGCTTATCTCCACGGTGGCGGAGACTTTCGTTATTCCCGCCTGCGCGCAGCAGCTCATGACGCCCGCGACGTGTTCCCATTTGACGCGCCGGTCGCCGCGGATCACGACGGAGGTCTGGTCCTTGGATCGCACGCGCGCCCTGCTGAGCCTGATGCGCAGCGACGACATTGACATGCGCTCGTTCTCCAGATGGTAATAGGCCTTGCCGCCGGGGAGGTATTTGACCTTTACGACAATCGGCCGCGCCGGGGGCGTCTTGGTCTTGAGCTGGCGGCTTTGCACGGGCAGGTTAATCGTCAGGTCCTGCTCGAGCTTGATGAACGATGTTGTCACAAGGAAGAAAATGATCAGCAGGAACACGCAGTCGATCATCGGATCGAGGTTCATGCGAATTGCCTGCTCTTCTTCCACGTCGGTGAAGTTCATGACAGGTCCTCCTCGCTCGCGTCGCCGTTTTGGGACGGATGCATCTTCCTCTTGACTACGGCCAGTTCGTGAACGAAGTCGCCGGCCAGCGTTTCGCAGTAAGAGATCGTCAGGTTGAGCCTCTGGTTGAAGATGAAGAACGCCAGCAGCGCCGGGGCGGCGACGCTCAGCCCCGCCGCCGTGGTCAGCAGCGCCACTTTGATACCGCCGGCCATTGCCTGTGCTTTGGCGGCCGACGCGGCGTCTTCGGAGAGGCTGTCGAAGCAGATTATCATTCCGATAACCGTACCGAGCAGTCCCAGCAGCGGGGCGATCGCGGCGATGAAGTTCAGGCCCTTCAGCGGTACGCGGAGCACGCTTATCTGTCTCTTGGCCTCGGCCTGACAGCGGATCTGAATGTCTTCGGTGGTGGAGGTGTCGAACTTGTTGACCATGGCGCAGCAGACGCTGGCGAAGAGGCCTTTTTCAGCGGCGGCGAGATCTCCGAACCGTTTGACGTCGCCTTCTTCCAGGGCACGCTCTGAAGCGTCCACGAAACGCTGCGGCGCCTGCTTGCCCCGGCGATAGACCCAGGCGGAGTTGAGGGAAATCACGATCAACAGCAGCAGCAGGAACGCGATGGGCCACATGAGAAATCCGCCGCTGAAGAACCGGTCGAGCAGGGTTTCGCGGCTGTCGATGCTGATCGGTCCCAAGCCGGAAACTCTGCTCCACTTGCGGCTGGGATCTCGCTTTCCGTTTGTCCGTTCGACCACGAACTCGCCGCCCTTGGTGCCCTTCGAACGGATCTGCGCGACCTTGAAGAACGTACTGTTGCTCTTGTAGATGTCACCGAGTTCCAGGGTGCTGATGTCATCGTCTGTGACGACAGAAAACTCCTTGTTGTCGCCGGGGGCGGCTTCGGACATTTCGCCCTTCAGGACTTCGTCCTTGTCCTCGATGAGCGACTCGAAGTCAGGGTCATCCTCCGCGGCGTGAGCGACGGTTGTCAGGAGCCCCCAGACCATTACGACTGCCATTACTTTTATCCATCTGTCCATGCGGCGTCTCCAGTCTAGTTAGCCAGTTCTTTCATTACATCCGACAGCATCCGCCTGGCATCGTGAAGCACCTTGCGGTCACCGCCGGGGAATTCGCGAGTTGTTCTGACCAGCAGGTCGCGGGCCTCTTTCCACCGCTTCAGGGCGATACAGCATTTTGCCGCGGCCAGGCAGTGGTTTTGCCTGGGGTACAGGGTAAGACTCGCGGTGTAGTGTTTCAATGCGGTCTTGTAGTCCGGCGGTCTGCGGGCCATGAAGTGCCCGGCGAGATATGCCTCTGCGCTGCCCTTGACGTCCTGGTAAGTATCGCTTGAGGCGATGGACTGGAGGCGTTCGACGCCTAGTCGTGAGTTACCCTGGTTCAGTGCAGCCACTGCCGAGCAGAGGTCCATGTGGGGGCGGTTCGGCGATCGCTTCCACTTCTTGTTGAACGCGTCGTATAGTCGTGTGACTTCGGTCCAGTCCTTTCCTGCCAGCGCGCCCCTGGCGGCGAAGACGTAGGCTTCTTCCAGTGCGCCAAAATTCCCGTGGTCGCGGATCAGCCCGGCAAGGGCCTTGCTGCTGCGGGCGAAGTCCGCGATGTTGAAATAGCTCCGTCCGGCCATGTAGAGGGCCTTGTCGCGGACCTTGCTGTCGAAGAGGCGGGGGTCTTCGCTGAACGGGGCGAGTACGCGAGCACAGTGTCCCCAGTCCTTTTTGTTCCAGTAGTATAGCGCCAACGCGAACCTGACCTTGCTCAGGTCGAGACCCTTGGGGGGTTCGATGCGCACGCCGTCCCAATGCGGGCGGGATCTGGAGCCCTTGGACTGGCGGATCCACTGTTCTTTGGGCAGGGGGATGATCTTGCCCTCTGCGTCCTTGTCGTTGGGTCCGTATTCGTCCAGAAGTGTCGCGTATGCATCAACTGCCGACGGATCGCCCATCCTGGCTGCGTGGTGGGCGAGCAAGTGCAGCGCCGAACCGCGGAAACGGTCGTCGCGTGCGCTGTCGATATATGCCCCGTAGCAACTGATCATCGCGGGGATGTCTCCGGTCGCTATGTATTCCCTGCCCTGGGCGTAGCGGGCGATGCGGAACATCTCGTCGTCTTCATAGTTCGAGCGCCCCTTGCGCCTGCTGGACGACGAAGAGGGGGAATACAACGTCAGGTAAGCCCCGAAAATATTCGCCGCCCGCTCGTGCTGGCGCAGTTCGCTGTACAATTCGCCGGATTTGAGGATGGCGGCTTTTACGTATCGGTCGGTGGGCTCATCTCTGACCCACGGGTGGTACTTGCCCGCGAAGTCGCGGCTGCCGAAGTCAAACGCCGGATGCACCAGTTGCGTCCAGAGTCCTTCTGCCGCTTTTTCCCTGACTTCGGGCTCCTTGCCCGCCTTTCCCTTGAGCGTGTCGATCAGCACCCAGTAGCGGGCTTCGGCGGCGTGTTTGTGCGAGTTTGGGAAGTTCCGGACGATCCACTGGTAGGCTTCGAGCATGTTTTTGGTGTGCCCCTGGAGGTACCAGCAGTGTGCGACATGAATCGCAGCCTGGTAGACCTGCTCGACCTGTTCGTCGGTCTGGGCGGGTTTCCACGGAGCGCCTGCCACTTCTCCCCGCGTGTCCTGTTTTGGTCCGTATGCCTTGATGAATTTTTTGAACGTGGCCGCCGAGGCGGAGTAGTCCTTGCGCATATGCTGCAATTCGCCCACGTAGAACATCGCGTGCCTCGCGACTTCCGAGAACTGCCCCTTCTCGCCCATTATGCGTTGAGCGGTGTCGATGGCCTGTTTGACCGAGTCGGCGGTATCGACCCGCGTGAGCATGCTCTTGAGGTATTCCAGGGTCTGCGTGCGGGCTTGCGTGTCTTTGGCGTCGGCCTTGGCACGAGCGCCCGAAAGCTTGAAGAGCTTCTGGTAGGTCGCGAAAGCCTTGGCCCGGTCGCCGGCCAGATCCGCCACGTGTGCTATGCCTTCGAGGATCGGTATCTTGTACGGAGAGTCGTCGCCTGCGGCGAGAGCCTTCTCGAACAGGGCGATGGCCTTTGGGGCGTTTTCCTTGTTTTCCCCGGTGGTGTAGCAGGAACCGGCCTGCAGGTAGATGTATGAGGCCAGGTGGGTCCTCGACAGGACGTCTTTGGAGTACTTCTTCAGCAGCGCCTGGTACTTGCCCGCCAGATCGTCGGCGACGACTTTGCGGTTTTCCTTGAGTTCGCGGTCGAGGAGAAACACTTCGGCTTCGGCCGCGGCGAGCGTGCCCGGGTTCTGCTCGACTTTCTTTTTGACGTATGCGAGGTCCTCTTCGGTCGTGACGAGGTCCATCGGGTTCTTGTCGAGTGCGGTCTGGCAGGCGAGTATCCGCGGGAGGATATTGAGCTTGGTATCGAGCTTTCGAAGGAACAGATAGTATTCCAGCGCCGCGGCCCACTGTTTCTTCGTGTAATTGTACTCCGCCAGATGGAAGTAGCATTGTTCGAGGATCTGCCCCTGCCGCTCGCCGGATATGCTCTTGGCGAGGGAGGCGGCCTGCTTGTAATGCTTCATCGCCTCGTCGGGCTTGCTGAGGTTGGTGTAGAGTATTCCCGCTGACTCGAAGAGCGCTTCGGCTGCAAGACCGGACTGGCGGTTCTCGATTCGCGCTGCCACCGTGTCCATCGCGGCGACCGCCTTGTCGTATTGCTTGCGGTCGCGATGGCAGAGTCCGACGATATATCCGACCGCCAGGGCCTCGCGCGATCTGGGAAACAGCGTCTTGAGTTGCTCGCAGGCTCCGATAGCCTTGGAGTACTGGCGTTTCTTGCGGAACAGGTTGGCCACCTGGAACATCATTGCCCGTGCCTGTTTGTTTTGCGGGAAGCGTGACGCCAGGTCCTCCACGGCGTCGACGGCGAGGTCCAGGTCTTCGACGCGGAGCCACAACACGCATAGTTTGTAAGCGGCCTGCTCGGCGTAGCGGGAGTTCTTGCGGCGTTTGAGGATGTTGAACTTTGCGGCCGCGTCTTCGTACTTTTTCAGAATCGCATAGTAGCTGGCGCACAGGTTGAGCACTTCGTCTTCGTGCAGGCCCGCTCCCTCGGAGAGCATCTTCTCGAAGACCGCGACGGACTTGTCGTACGTCTTGAGAGATGCATAGTGCTTGCCGAGCATGTAGAAGGCGTCCTGGCGATGGCGGAAGCGTTTGTTCTTTGAATCGATAATGGCCTGAAGGCATTTGGGCACTTCGTCGACGAGGCCCAGAGAGTCCAGACATTGGGCCAGTCCGTATTGCGCGTCGAGGGCCTGGGAATGATCGCCATGGGCCTTGAGAAACCTGGTGTACAGCTCGGCCGCCCTGGATATTTTCTCCTGCTTCTGAAGCGTCTGGGCCTGTCGCAGGATGTCTTCCGGTCCGTCTGCAGCATGGACTGGAGCTGGTGTCAGGGCGGTCAGGACCCCGGTCGCAGCCAGGTACAACGCAAGATGTTTGAGGCGCCCTGTCACAATAGGGTGTTCCTTTACGGTTTTTTCGGCGCGGTGGCCGGTTGGGTCTCGCTGCGTTTGGCCCGTGCGCGGGCGGCATACGGTGAATCGGGGAAGCGTTTGAGTATCTGATCGAACCGCATTGAGGCTTTTTTGGTATTGCCCAGCGATTGCTGGCATTGGGCCAGGGTGTACAGCGCGCGGACCTGCCCTTCGGTGGACTTCGTCGATATCAGCATGTACTGGAAGGCGTCAACGGCCTCCTTCATGCGGCCTGAGCGAACGTGGATCATGCCCGCGCGGTAAAGCGCCTCTGCCGCCAGCCAATCGTCGGGGGAGTTGCCCGCGGCCTGGAATCTCTCCAACGCCAATGCGGTGCGTTTTTTCCGCTCGTCGAACAGACCGACAACATAGTAAACCCACGTTGCCCTGGCCAGGATATCCGCTGGCAGGCGCCCGCGCTGCTCGTCAGTCAGTTCGGTGTACCACCGCATGAGTTTCGCCGCATCCGCCGGAAGCTTGGATACCGCGCCCTGACTGTCGACGACCTGAACGAGATACCACACCATGAGCCTGTCGATGAACGCTCGCAGCGGTTCAGATTCGGTCTTGAGCAGTGAGCGGTACTGGTTCAGCGCTTCGGCGGAATCTCCGCTCTGGAGGCACGCGCGGGCGTATCCGTCGCGGATTTTGGTCCGCTGGAGGGGGTCCTTCGCGGCGGCCAGTGACTTGCGGAAGTAACTCTTGGCACGCTCGTAGTCGCACAGTTCAAAGTATATCCAGGCGATCTCGAAGTCGATCTGATAGGCCTCGATATCGCCGGCGAGTTCCTTCCTGAGCAGTTCCATCGTCGCCAGGACGGTGCGATAGTCCTTCATGCCCTTGCAGATTTCGAGCTTGAGTTTGAAGGCGTCGCGGCGGCGCGAGGAGGCGGGGAATCGTCTCAGGAGGAGATTGCAGCCGTTGAGGGCCTGCTCGAGCATACCGTCATCATTGCACGCCGACGCCATGCGGTAGTAGGCCTTTTGGGCGATCTTCGGATTGATGTTTTCAACGCGGAAACTCAGGCCCAACTCGCCAAGAATCTCGTACAGCACGTCGATGACTCGGGCCTTGTCAATCGATCTGTCCGTGATGGACGCATCGCTGTCCGGCTGGTCGAGGTCCAGGCGGACATCCACGTTCGATCGGAGGCGGATGAACTCGGGGAGGTGCTCACCAAGCGTGGCGTCCTTGAACGTCGCCGACGTCGATTCCTCGAGGGCGAACAGCGTGTCGTACGAGCAGATCGCCCGCAGTTGCTCCTTCGTTGGCGGTTTTTCCCCGTCGGGGACCTTGTATATCACGAGTTGTTCAGCGGCTGCCCGATTGTACCAGTAGCACGCTTCCCGCAGGCGCTTGTCATTTTCGAATACCCATCCCACCCAGAAACACGCCTCGTGGTAGTGTTTGTTATCCGGATCGTCAAAGAGTTTGAGATACTCCTTCAGGACGATCTTCATTCGCTCGAAGTCTTTCTGGCGGTAGAAGTCCATCGCCAGGAGAAACAGCGATTGTTCACCGTGCTTGCTGCGGGGATCTACCCGGCGGATGTCGTTGTAGCAGTCCTTGGCCTGGGCGAATATCTCAGCCGCCTGGTTTCGCGGGACGATTCTGAATTGCATATCGAGCGTTCCGAGCAGACTTGCCAGCGTCTGACCGCAGGAAAGTGATTTGTGCGTTTCCGTGCCGGGCACCTGGGCAAATTCGGACGCCAGGATGGTGTCCTTGTCGACACCGTCGGCCCAGAGCACCTTCGTGCCCGTCAGCGACTCTATCCGCTTGATGATGTTGAACATCATCGCCGCGGAGCCCCCGTGGGCGCCGATCCACGAGCCGTAGCTCTTGGCAAGCGGATCGTGTCTCAACCATTCGTATCGCTTGTCGTATATCTCGATAGCAGGTTCGATCGGATCATCTCCGGTCCGTTCCAGCGGCTTCTTATCGGTCAGACCGATATCCTCCGCCATGCGATGGGTCGCGGGATCGAGAATCTGTTCGAGGAACTCGCTCACCGTGCCCGATGGCCCTTCAAACTTGAGTTTCTTGTGCCCCAGGTAATAACCGACCGAGTCCTTTCTGAATTCCCTCCGCCCGTCCCAGACAAACCGGATGCCCGAGGCCTTGGCGACGATTTCCAGCGCCGCGGCGGCGGTGATCTCTTTGGCGCCTTTGGGCCAGGCCACCTTGATCTTCCTCCTGAAGGGACGGTAGGTTTTCAGCAGCCCGCCCACTTTGAAAACCTCTCGCGGACAGATGTAGATTCCGTATTTCCTCTCGCTGGTGTTGTCCATCGCCTTGGCGCCCGAGCGGCTGAAGAGTCTGCCCGCGGCCAGAAGGGCCTCGAGCAGGTCGCTCCTTGCCAGTTGCGATGCGCCGCGATCGGCGATGCCCTTGTATTCGGCGGCGGCATCGAGCAGGCGTCCCTGGCGGGTGTACCAGTCGGCAAGGTCCATCGCCAACTGCTGGAATCGCGGATCGGCGCCGTATTCGTCGGCAAGTTCGGCGAACCTGGCGCGCCCGGTCTTGCGGAGGTCTTCGGTGTCTGACTTCAGCATAGCCGCCAGGAGCCCCAGTTCGATACCCTTGATCATCTCGATGTTTTTCGCGTCGACCATTTTGCGGGCGGTCTGGAAGTCGTCAACGGCCTGGTCCATCTTCGCCGATCGGAGGTAAGTTGGCATGCCCTTGCCGCCGGGCGCCTTACCGGCAGAAGCGCTGACGACGTGGCAGCGACCGCGGAGGTACAACGCCTCGGTTCGCACCGCCTGCCAGACCTTCGGGTCGAAATCCTTGCCCCCGTAGACTTTTGCGTCCAGGAGTTTGTCGCACGCCGAGGCGCATGCCGCATAGTTAGGCGGTTTGACGAAGCCCTTGGTTTTCTTGTTTGAGATCGCCTTGTGGTGCAGGCGGGCGATGCTCAGCAGCGCGCGGGCGGCGGTGGCCTGTCCGGTTTGGGACTGGGCTGTCTTCATCCAGTGTCGAATCTTCTCGGTATCGCTGCGAGCAACGGTCAGGTTGAAGCCCATCGACAGCAGTTCGTCCATCGACTCTCGCGCCAGGCGAGCCAACTGGCTGGTGGGGTACTTCTCGGAGAGGCTGCTGAAGGCTGCGGCGGATTGTTTGAACAACTTGTCGGCGAGGGTCTTGTCTTTCTGCTCTTTGGCGCCGGCGAGGTAGAGTCCGGCGAGGTGGTACAGCGCGTGGGCCTCGTATTTCGGGGAGGCCTGGGCATTCTTGTATACCGCGATAGCGCGGTCGTTGAGGCCCTTTTCGCGGTAGAGGTCTCCGATTTGCGACTGGGCCTGGCAGTATCCCTCGGACTCGGGTCCCACGCGTTGGAGATAGAGTTCGACCTTGCGCGGATCGCCGCCTGACCGGGCGGCTTCGGAGAGCCCCAGCACCAGGTACATGTCCGACTGCATGGCGCCTTTCGGCACGGTCTCGATGAAGTCGCCGCTTGTGAGATACGATGCGGCCCGGCTGAAGTCACGTCGTTTGTAAGCCACTTGCGCCAGAAGCAGGCGTGCGCGTCGCATGAGCGGCGTGTCGTAGCGGACGTTTTCCAGCCACTTGACCGCTTCATCGTAACGATTCATTTTCGCGTGAAGCAGGCCCAATTGCATGGCCGCGTTATCGTGGGCCTGTTCCAGACCGCGCGGGATCGGGCGTTTTTCTCTGGCGTACTGTGCCCGGACGCTGCGGAAACCGCTTACCAGGGAGGCGTACATTGTCATAGCCTTTTCCTGGCGACCGATAGCGACGTAGTAATCGGTCATCAGCTTGTCGGCCGCCGTCCGCACAGCCGCGCCGTACGTGCGTGCGGCGGTTTTCGATGAACCGGTGGACCCGCCTCCGATCTGCTTGTATACCCCTTCGACTGATGTTTCGGCCGACTTGCCGCCCTGGGTCAGCATCTTCATTTTGAACAGCAGCAGTGTCCCGGTTCTCCGGCCCGAGGGGTGTTTGGCGGTAAATGCATCGATTTGCCTGATTGCGCCGCCGCGGTCGCCCATGCGATATGCCGAGCATGCCAGGCGGTATCGTGCTACGATCTTGTCATTACCATCGGGGAGATGTTTGTCGGCCTTGTAGAACCAGGGGCGGGCCCTGTCGTAGAGTTTGAGCATGTAGTGGCATTCACCGAGCATCAGGTACTTTTTGGCGCCGGCTGTCTCGTCGATCCCCTTGATCTCGCGCATCAGCACGTCGATGGCGTCCTTGTAGAGTTTCCGCTTCATCAGACCGGGTGCGGCGGATTTGCTCGCCGCCACGTCCTGCCCGGCGGCGGGGAACACCGCGGCGATCAATATCGCGGCAGTTGCGAAACAGCATGCTTTACGAATGTGCAATGCAGCGGCCTTTCATTTTCCCGCCTGGACCAGCGCGGTCGATGGCGTATCCTAACGCTTCGAGAGGCTAAGGACAAGAAGGCAAATGCCTTTGCGCGGTACTCGCATAGTTTTACGTGCGAGCGGTCAGAGTATTGCCCTGAATCGTGAAAATGTATCGGAGAATACGCAGGGCATCGAGGCTCTGGTTCGTCAACCGGCCGGCCTGTCCGATCGTTCGCGAGCTGTCAGTAACGCCTTGGCTTATGGCTTCTTCGATTTGCCTGTGCCCGAAAGCAGACCGCGTTTCCAGAAGAGATACAACATGCCGAAAGCGATCAGTCCCATCATGCCGAGCGTTATGAGATATCCGTACTCCCAGTACAACTCGGGCATATTCCAGTATGACTGGTATTCCCCTTCGGGCTTGTGCCGAAAGAAATTCATCCCGTATATGCCGGTGATGAGGGTCAGGGGAAGCACGACCACCGACACAACCGTGAGGATATTCATGGCGCGGTTGATGTCGAAAGTCTGCTTCTCGCTCAAGGTGCTGGCAAGCAGGCGGATATTCTCGATCTCACTGCCCAGCGTATCGAGCGCAAGATCTACCTCGTCGATACGTTCCCTGGTGAGATTGAACATCTCAAGCATGCCTTTGAAGAAGGGCGCATCGTAGCCGGGAAGGTGGGACGCGTTCTTGCTGTCGATGTCTGCTACGGACGAGCGCATGAAGGCCGGCACGGACGACAGCATACCCTGGTCGGCGCTGAGGCTGCACAACGAGTTCTGCACGTCCATGATTTTTTCCGTGCTCTCGGTCTCGATGATGCGTTTCTGCTCGTAGAGCAGGTCCCACGACCACGATAGCCGGGCGAAGATGCTGTCCTGCAGATTGATGATACACCCCATCAATCCGTAGAGCCGGAGGAGATCGTTGTATTTCTCCGGTTCATTACCGATCACGGCGGCGCCGTTCTCCCCCACGACGATCATGGTGTTGTCGTCGAGCCACCCGTAGTACTCCAGCATGGGCTCGCCGAGCACCTGTCGGATCTCCGAACGGTAGGCCGGGTTATCGTACAACTCCCTCGGTTCCTTGATACCGGGCTCCAGACCACGGGCGAACAACAGCAGGAACTTGTCGCGCTGGGTGCTGTCCCCACAGAAAACAATGTCCAGCAGACGCTTCTGGTAGGAGTTAAAGATGGTATCCATGACAGAACTGGAATCCTGCGTTATGTCCGCGATGATGTAGGACAGCTCGTCTACGCTGTAAGGGCGGTCGCCGTCGTGTTCCTCGAGGGTCATTCCATAGGTCAGTCTTCCACTTTTCTCCACTTCGATGCCGATGGTCTCGTCCTGCTGATGACTGCCGGTTGCAGCTATCTCGACCTTGGCGCTGAAGCGGATGCTCTCCATCGGTATACACCCTTCCAGGCAAAGCATGACCTCGGTGTCTCCGACATCAATAGCCGTCACGTTTCGTTCACGATCGACACTGCTGGTTACGAACACATTGCGATGAAGAGAGCGGCTCTCAAGCTTGTCCTGCAGGTATTTGACGGTGTAGCGTCCGATAGGCAGCCATTCCAGCTCCGCAATCGTCACGGGACCATCGAAGAAGAGTGCATGCTTATTGTTCATGGGGTGTTTCCGAAGAAGAAAGGTTTTGACTTGTACTGCACTTCGCCTATGCTGAAGAAACCCTCTATCGGACACACGCCGGGGGGACACTTCGCCAGCCAGTCATCGTCGCGCCTGTGGCGGCCCCTGGTCAGGCATGAGCAAACACGGTTCATCACAAGCCGCACTTCGGGTTTCCTCTCCGTGGCGACCGCAAAATCCAGGACACTGTTGCATTTCGGGCAGCGCACCAGATTGTCCACCGCGTCGCGATCCTCGTCCGTGAGGGTTTCGTCGAGCAGGCGCAAGCCCGTTGATGTGATGCGAATGGCGGTCACCGTCGCGTAGAACCATGAGTTGAGCAACAGCTTCTCGACAAGGTTTTCGTCGAAGAAGTGTCCGACTTCTTCGACGACTTCCTGACTGATCATGGCGTACATCTTGATACCCCGGAACGGGAGCAGGGCGGGTGCGAGATCGTAGGTCTCAAAAACGCCGGACGTGATGCCCAGATGGGCGATGGCATGAAGTAGATCAAGTTTGAGCCAACATTGCGGAGTGCTGGCGCCGTTTGGGATGCTGTAGGACTGGAGCGTATAAAGAAGTCGAATTGCGTCGCGGTCAAGTTGCATGGTGAGACCATAATTATCCCGTCGCGCCGCTGCAAGAAATTTCTTGGCGCCCCAAAGGTGCAGGAGCCGGTTTGATCTCCTGTAGAGCCCAGCTTCCGTTGACACAGAGCGCCGCTTCACTTGCGGCGCTCGTTTTTCGCGGGACAACGTCCTGCGAAGCCGGATGAGAGAGCTGGGACTCGAACCCAGGACCTACGCCTTAAAAGGGCGTTGCTCTACCAATTGAGCTACTCTCCCGTGATGTGCTTCTCGCGAAGCAGTTGGTGTTACGTTTCCTGGACCTCTGTGGTTTTGGAGGCCAGTGCGTCATTGACCATGCCTTCATACTTTTTGGTCATATCCTGTATGGAGTTTTTGCACTTTTTGCACTCGTCTTCGGTCAGCACCGACTCTTTCTGTTCTTTGTCGGCGGTCTTGTTTCCGTCGCGGCGGGCGTTTCGGATGGTCACGCGGCAGGCTTCGGCCATCTTCTTGAGCTGACCAACCAACTGCTCTCGGCGTTCGATTGACAGCGGCGGGACCTGCAGGCGGATTATCTTTCCGTCCACCATCGGATTGATACCCAGCCCAGAGGCCTTGATGGTCTTCTCGATATCCTTGATGCTGGCCGGATCGAACGGTTTTATGACGATCAGGCTGGCTTCGGGAGTGGCTATCGAGGCCAGTTGCCTCAGATCGGTGGGAGAACCGTAGTAGTCGACCTTCATGTGATCGACAAGCCCCGACGAAGCCCTTCCCGTTCGGATCCCGCCGAATTCCTCGCGGAGGTAGTTAACCGCCGAGTCCATTTCCTCTTCGATATGCAACAGGATATCATCGATTGGCATAGTTCAACTCCCAGGATCATTATGCAATGATAGTCCCAACCTCCCGGCCGCATACAGCGTCAAGGAGATTTCCCGGTCTGGAAATCTGCAGTACGATTATCTTGATATCGTTTTCCATGCACATGGAGATCGCCGAAAGGTCCATGACGCCCAGGCGGTCTTCCAGGATTTTCGCGTAGGTAAGCTTGTCGTATCGCTTGGCCTGAGGGTTCAGCATCGGGTCGGAGTCGAATACCCCGTCGACCTTTGTAGCCTTGATCAGGGCGTCGACGCCGAGTTCACTGGCGCGGAGCGACGCGCACGTGTCGGTTGTGAAGAACGGGTTGCCCGTTCCAGCGGCCGATATCACTATGCGTCCCTTGCCGAGTTGCTTTCTGGCTTCGCGTATTGTATAGGTTTGGCAGACGGTAGGCATGGCCACCGCGCTGAGTACGCGTGTGTGCAGTCCTCGCCCGTTGAGCGAATCGCCCAGCGCCAAGGCGTTGATGACCGTCCCGAGCATACCCATCTGGTCGGCGGTGGTGCGTCGGATGTTGGGGGCTTCCCTCAACTGGCGGCCTCGCACCATATTGCCCCCGCCGATGACCAGCGTGACACCCACTCCGAGTTCCACAACCGGCGCGATTTCGTCGACGAGTTCCTCGACGGCCTGGGAGTCCACGCCGAAACTTTCCGACAGACACATGCTCTCGCCGGAAACTTTCAACAGTATTTGATTGTATACCGGTTTGGCGGTCATGGTGTGGTTCTCCTCGGGCGGAGGTTGTCAGTTAACGGCGAATCTCGCGAAAGCCTTTATCGTTGCATTACCGAGTATATCCTTGACCTGCTTCTGGTCGTCGCGGACGTAGGACTGCTCGATGAGCGCTTTGGATGCGATGAATTTGCGAAGCTTTCCGACGACCATCTTTTCGGCGATCTCTTCGTTCTTGCCCGACTCGATGGCCTGCTGCATCGCGATCTGCTTTTCCTTCGCGACGAGATCTTCGGGGACGTCGTCACCGGTGATTCCGAGCGGGTCGGAAAAGGCGATGTGCATGCACAGACCGCTCAGTGTCTCCTCGTCGATGTCGCCCTGGACGCCTACGATCACGCCGACCTTACCGTTGTGATGCACGTACGTTCCGATTCTGTCGGCACAGATCTTGACGCCGCGCGAGAACGACATGTTCTCTCCGATTATCGCCAGTGTTTTCTGAACTCGCTGGTTGATCTCGTCGGTGGCCTGGATGGTGCCTTCGGCGGCCTGGGCGGCGAGTTGCGATACGTCTTTGGCCATTGTCTGGAACTCTTCATTGCGGGCGCAGAAGTCGGTCTCGCAAAGCACTTCGACCATGGTGGCCTGGGTTTCGTCGCTAATGACCAGCACGACTCCTTCTTTGGTGTCGCGGCTGGAGCGTTTTTCGGCCGTTGCGAGGCCTTTGGCGCGCAGGGCGTCCTTTGAGGCCTCGACGTCACCGTTGTTCTCGGTCAGTGCCTTCTTGCATTCCATCATTCCCAGCCCCGTCTCGTCTCGCAGGGCTTTTACCATTGCAGCAGTTATTTCAGCCATTTTTGCTCCCGGATGATCTCTCAAAGATCAGAACTTCGACGCGGTCTCAGGGCGACCGCGGCGGGTGGTATGTATGCAGGCGTTATGCCTGTTGTGGCGTGTCGTCGGTGGCGTCTGGAACTTCTGTGACTTCGCCGGCGTCGATGATGTCGACGTCGGTGATGATCTCAACGACCGGTTCGATTTCCGGCGCAGCGGGTGTTTCGGGCGTCGGTTCGACTTCCGGCGCAGCGGGTGTTTCGGGCGTTTCGGGCGCAGGTTCCGGTTCGACTGCAACTTCGACCTGCGGTTCGGGCGCCGGTGCGGTTTCCTGAACTGCCTCGGGGGCGATGGGCTCAAATGCGGGTGTTGAGACCGCGTCATCGTCCGCGGCGGAGTCAGGCTTGTCTGTTGAAACGGCGCCGTCCGCCCGCGCGGTTGTTGCCCGGCGGCTGCGGCGTTGCTGAGGCGTGTCGGCCTTGTCTTCTTTCACGCCCCGACTGCTCAGGCCTGCCTGGCTCGCTTCGACAAGCGTTCCGATAATCAGCGAGATAGCCTTCATCGCATCGTCGTTACCGGGGATCGGAATATCGATGAGGTCTGGATCGCTGTCAGTGTCTATCAGGGCGATCACGGGGATGTGGAGTTTTCTGGCTTCTCGGATGGCGATAATTTCACGGTGCTGGTCAATGACCACCATGGCGCCCGGAACTGATGTCATCTTCCTGATTCCACCGAGGTTGCGTGTGATTTTCCGCATTTCGCGGCGTAGTTTGGATCCCTGTTTCTTGGAATAGGCATCCATCAGTCCGTCGGCTTCCATTTGCTCGAGTTCGTCCAGCCGCGTGACTCTGCGGCGGATTTCGCGGAAGTTTGTCAGCGTTCCGCCAAGCCAGCGATCGATCACCCAGTGCATACCGAGTGCGTCGGCGCCTTCCTGGACGGCTTTGCGAGCCTGGCGCTTGGTGCCGACGAAAACGACGTCCTTACCGCTGGAAACCACTTTTGTAAGGAATTTCCTTGCGGCCAATATACCGCGAATCGTCTCCTTGACATTGATGATGTGTATCAGGTTCCGCTTTCCGAAGATGTAGGGCTTCATCTTGGGATTCCATCTGCCTACCCTGTGTCCGAAGTGGATACCCGCGTCAATCAACTGCTTTACTAAATCGTTAGTCGCCAAAGTACTGCCTCCGCCCAGGGTTGCTCCGGATTGATCCGTAACATCCGGCCATGGGCTTCTATTTTCCTGGGGTCAGTCGTGTGTGACATTTACGGTTGCCAGGGGCGCCGAGCCCCGAGCACGTCACATAGAGTTCGAGGAGTGTAGTGGCTTGGCGGGCGTCAGTCAAGGCCTTTTTAGTAATAAGTCGCAAAAAATGCCTCGGGGGTTCTCTCGCGCCGGGGAATTTGATCGCCACCGGGGGGTCCCACCGGCGGGCGTTCGATCCGGAATGGGAGACCTGTCATTATTGCAGGGCGACAGGTCCGTTGGAACGCTATCGGCAGGTTTCCGGTGCTCGGCTGCGGGGGTGATGACACTTAACTCCGGTATTGGTAATAAGATAGGTTTCTTGGCACCGGGGTTGCAAACAAATGACGGATGATTTGCATCGTTTCGGCGGACTCGGGACGGCGCATTTTGGACTGAGCGTATGGTTTCTTCCCTGCAACAAGACGCCTGTTACAGGCCCCTGGGCCTGGTGGTTACTGGAGAGGCCCAGTGGTGGTTGCCGACCCTTGAGACGATTATCGGACCGCAACTGCTCAAGCCGGTTCAGGTCGACAGCGACCGCGAACTGCTCGATGTGGTTCGCTCGGGTAATGCTGACGCCGCCGTTCTCGACGACGCGGCGCAGTGGTCTGTTGACGTGCTGAAACTATTGCGTATGATCCGCCGTCTGGATTCCGAGCTTCCGGTTGTGGTAGTGACCGAACGCAGGGACCGCAGGCTCCTGGCCGATGCGCTGCGGCTTACGGCTTTTTCCGTAGTGGTGAAACCGTTGGCCCTTGAGGAGCTGCTGCGCCAGATACAGAGAATGATGGCCCGGATAGACCGTACGTTGCGACGCGGGCAGTAGAATAAACTCAGAACGATAGCCTTACTTAAAAAGGTCTTAAGACCAGAAAAGGAGCTACACAAATGGCGAAGAAGAAGAAGACGGCGAAAAAGCAGCCGAAGATTCGTCCGCTGGGCGAGAAAGTTCTGATCAAGCGTCTCGAAGCCGAAGAGATGACGCGGGGCGGAATCGTACTGCCCGACAGCGCCAAGGAAAAACCCAGGCGCGGGACTGTTCTGTCGGTTGGCGACGGTAAGGTTCTCGACGACGGAACCCGGGCGGACTTCCAGGTCAAGACCGGTGATGTTGTCCTGTTCTCCAGTTACGGCGGTACGGAGATCAAGGTCGATGGCGAAGAGTACATGCTGATGGACGAAAGCGACATTCTGGCGATCCTTACCTGAATCACCGTACCGTATTGAGTCATCGCCGCCGCGGCGGGTGACAAAACCACGTAACTGAAACATTGATACAGAAATTTTCGGAGCAATAACAGATGGCAAAGAAGAACATTACATTCGACACCGAAGCGCGCGAAAGCATTCGGCGCGGAGTTAACCAGTTGGCCCGGGCGGTCAAAATCACTCTCGGTCCGACAGGACGAGTGGTCGTGCTCGAAAAGAGCTACGGGGCGCCCACCGTGACAAAGGACGGCGTGACCGTC
Source organism: Phycisphaerae bacterium (assembly GCA_016782885.1). Lineage (GTDB taxonomy): Bacteria > Planctomycetota > Phycisphaerae > SM23-33 > SM23-33 > BS750m-G57. The sequence goes on from JADHXQ010000045.1 coordinate 25,247, forward strand.
GCGAAGGAAATCGAACTCGAAGATCCCAACGAGAATATTGGCGCACAGATGGTCAAGGAAGTGGCCTCGAAGACCTCCGACGTCGCCGGTGACGGGACCACGACCGCCACGATCTACGCGGAGGCTATCTTTGAAGAAGGCCTCAAAAACGTCACCGCCGGAGCAAAGGCGATGCAGCTCAAGCGAGGCATCGACATCGCCGTTGCCGCAATCGTCGCCGAACTCGAGAAAAACTCCAACCCCGTGACCTCATCGAAGGAAATCGCCCAGGTAGGCACCTGTGCCGCCAACCAGGACGCCGAGGTCGGTAAGAAGATCGCCGAAGCGATGGAGAGCGTTGGGAAAGACGGCGTTATCACCATCGAAGAAGGCCAGGGAATCGAGACCACCATCGACCTCGTCGAAGGAATGCAGTTTGACCGCGGGTATATCTCCCCGCATTTCGTCAATAAGATGGAGACGATGGAGTGCGACCTGGACAAACCGCTCATCCTCATCCACGAAAAGAAGATCAGCAACATCAAGGATCTCGTTCCGCTTCTGGAGGCTATCTCCAAGTCCGGACGCCCGCTCGTTATCGTCGCCGAAGACGTTGACGGCGAGGCGCTGGCTACGCTGGTGATCAACAAGCTTCGCGGAACGCTGCAGGTTGTCGCCGTCAAGGCGCCCGGCTTTGGCGATCGCCGCAAAGAGATGCTCCGCGATATCGCCATTCTCACCGGCGGTAAGGCGATCATGGAAGATATGGGCATCAGCCTGGAAGGCGTGGAGCTGACGGACCTCGGTTCGGCCAAGCGAATCAGGATCGACAAGGACGACACGACGATCATCGAAGGCGCCGGTTCGACCGCCGACATCAAAGGCCGCATCGAGCAGATCAAGGCCCAGATCGACAATACCGACAGCGACTACGACCGCGAGAAGCTCGAAGAACGCCTGGCCAAGCTCTCCGGCGGCGTCGCCCAGATCAACGTCGGCGCCGCGACCGAAGTTGAAATGAAAGAGAAGAAGGCCCGCGTCGAAGACGCCCTGCACGCCTGCCGCGCCGCGGTCGAAGAAGGCATCCTGCCCGGCGGCGGGACCGCGGTTCTCCGCGCGCTCAAGGCACTCGACAAGGTCAAAGCCACCGGCGACGAGAAAACCGGCGTCGACATCGTCCGCCGTGCGTTGGTCTCTCCGATCAAGCAGATCGCCAGTAACTCCGGACTGGAAGGCGCACTCGTCGCCGCCAAGGTCATCGAGGCCGACGATCCCAACTTCGGATACAATGCGCTTACCGCCAAGTATGGCGACCTGGTCAAAGACGGCGTGATCGTTCCGACGAAGGTCGAGCGCACGGCGCTGCAGAACGCCGCTTCGGTAGCCGGCCTGCTGCTGACGACCGATGCGATCGTCTCCGATATCCCCGAGCCGGAAGGAGCGGCTCACGGCGGACCCGGCGGCGGAATGGGCGGTATGATGTAAGAAAAGCTGACGAATCTGACCGGGGATTCATCAACCGGTTGCATAATCCCGAGCGGCGGGTCGAGATAATCGGCCCGCCGCTTCTTTTGATACCCCAACTGATACCGCACTACCGCACCGGGCAGCGAGAATCCCTTTGCCCGAGCCGGGGGACGCCGATACAATCGTTTTAGATTAAATGATGCCCGTGAAATCCCGATTCGCCGACAAGGAGATCATCATGCTAAATTGTACCGCCACTTATTTGTCATTGTTGATCGTCTCTGTGCTTGCGGTTGTATCGAGCGGCGAGGTTACCGCTGAGGCGATCCCGGGAAATCTTGCGCCCAAGGCGAAAGTTTCGGCCAGCAGTCAGTTCAGCGGTGAGTATAGTCCGTCGCTGGCGATAAACGGGGGCGTTCCGGGCGGCGACTGGGCGGTAAAGGGAACGCAGGACGGGCATTTCACGCTCCAGTGGGCAAAGCCCATCGATGCCGCCCAGATAATCTACTGGGCACGCACGACCGGGACCAAACTCGAGGTCTTCAAGGATTACGAGGTCTACCTGGACGATGCGAAGATCGCGGCGGTCAAGGGCAGGCTCGAACGCCGTCGCGGACCGCAGACGATCAACTTCAAGAAGCAGAAGGTCACGAAGATTCACATCAAGTTCCTCTCGTCGCATCCTGATTCGCCCAACCCCGGCGCCGCGGAAATCGGCGTGTATGCGGCGCCGGTCACCAGGGAGCAACTGGATGCGGTGGCGAAAATGGCGTCCGCCGCGATACGCGTTCCCGCCAACGATCTGACCGGCGCCGCCAAGGCGATGAAAAAGGATTTGCTCGCCGGAAAGCTCGGGTTCAAGGACATGCTTCTGGTCAAGCGCCACCCGCTGAACATCTCGCACGTGTACGTGTATCACGTGGAAGGCTATATCCCGGGCGGCGGATTGTATATCTATTCGCCCGACGCCGAGGGCGGAAAGGTTAAATGCATTTTCGACGCGAAGGAAGGCATGATAACGACCGCCGACCTGTCGTACGACGGGAAGGAAATCGTTTTCGCGATGAAACTCGGGGGAATGGTGCGGTGCAGACCGATCGCCCACGCGTTTGACATCCCGCGCGATGTCCCCAAGAACAACTACCAGGTATACCGGATCAATATCGACGGCACGGGCCTGGCGCAGTTGACCGGCGACAAGAGCAACAATCTCGACCCGTGCTGGCTGCCCGACGGCGGGGTGGCTTTCATTTCGGACCGCAAGCCCGCGTACGCTTACTGTTACGTCGTGACCTCGCCGGTGGTCTATCGCATGGACCGCGACGGGAGCAAGCAGAAGCGCCTGTCGGCTAACTACCTGATGGACTTCACGCCTTCGGTCTCGAACGACGGGCGGATCGTCTACACGCGATGGGAGTATGTCGATCGCGCCGCCTGCCCCATCCAGAGCCTCTGGACGATGAATCCCGACGGGACCGGGCTGGCGGGACTGTACGGAAATCGCGTTATCTCGCCGGGAACTTTCATGGACGCCCAGCCGGTTCCCGGGAAGAAGACGTTCATCGCCACCGCCACCAACCACAACGGACCGTGCCGCGGCGGGATAGTGCTGATCGATCCGACGAAGGGCGCCAATAATCTCAAGGCGATAACGAACCTGACCCCGGAGATTGACATTTTCATTTCCAGGGGGGTTTATGGTAACGGACTTCGCGGGCCTTACGAAAAGCCCATGCCCATCGGCGGAGACAAGTTCCTCGTCTCGAATAACGGTACGATCGAACTGCGCGATTTCGATTGCAACAGGGTCCCGCTCGTCCGCCCGGGCGATCGGATGGGTTTCTACTCGCCCCAGCCGGTTGTCGCGACGAAAATACCTTCGCGCATCGTCGGGACGCCGATGAACCACAACGTCGCCTTGCACAAAGACGGCAGCGTCACGGGCAACTGGGCCAGCGTCTTCATGCAGGACGTCTACAACGGGCTCGAGCCGGCCGTCAAACGCGGTGAGATCACGCAGATCGCCGTCGTCCAGGAACTCGAGAAGTCCACCCACACCCCCCAGGACAACTTCGACCCGTATACCGGACGGAAACGCAAGATCGCGGCTTTCGGTTTCCAGTTCCCGCTCGTCTCGTGCGGCGCCACTTATGCGGCCAAGAAGCTCTGGGGATTTGCGAACGTCGACAAGGACGGAAAGGCCGCCTTCCAGGTCCCCGCCGAAGTGCCCATATATTTCATGGCCCTCGACGCCGAAGGACGGGCCGTGCAGCGAATGAGATCGTTCACTCACTTCATGCCGGGCGAAAAGCAGGGCTGCGTCGGATGCCACGCCGACCGGAACTCCGCGGCGCCGCGCCTGGGCGCCAAACGCATCACGACCGCCCCGCAGAAGCTCATCAAACCGGAATGGGGAGTCAAGGGCTTCAGCTACGCCGAGGTCGTCCAGCCGGTTTTCGACAAGCATTGCATCAAGTGCCACAACGAACGCAAGCAGGACGGGAAGGTCGATTTGAGCGGCGACAAGACCGATTTCTTCAATGTTTCGTATGACGTGCTCGCGCGGACCGGAACGATGGGCATGTGGAAATGGCAGATACACGGTACGCCGAAGGGCCCGAAAAACGACAGTTTCCGCGGCATGAGCCCGTATACCGAATGGATATGGTCGATCAACGGCGCAGGGCACAACACCCTTGAGATCGCGCCGTACCGCTGGGGCAGCCCGGCAAGCAAGTTGGCGAAAATTATTCACTCGGGCCACCCCGACAAGAATGGCAAGAAGCGAATTGACGTACCCGCGGCCGAGCGGAAAAGGGTCTACCTCTGGATCGATCTGAACGTTCCGTATTACGGTACGGCTTCGTCGAACCACAAGAAACGCATCGGAAGCCGGCGCATGTACCCGCCCAACCTCGACGCGACCCTCAGCGAGGTCGCCAAACGCCGATGCAACCAATGCCATAAGGGCAAGCTCCCCCGGAAGTTCTACACGCGATTTGAGAACCCGCGGAACAACGCCTTCCTGCTGGCGCCGCTGGCGAAATCCGCCGGCGGGACGGAAAAGTGCGGTAAGGCAATTTTCAAATCGACTGACGATCCGGACTACCGGAAGATCATCAAGACGTTCGACACCATACACGAACTGCTGCGGAATATCCCCCGCGCCGACATGAAAAACTTTACGCTGATGACCAAATGATCATCCCGCTTTGTCGACAAGGAGCACTTGATGCGAAACATCGCTACAATTTATCTGTCGCTGCTTATTGTTGTTGCGGTTGGTTCTACCGGCGCGGCGGGTGCGGATGAGATTCCCGGGAATCTCGCGCCCAAGGCGAAGGTTACCGCCAGCAGCCGGTTCAGCGGTGAGTATAGTCCGGCGATGGCGATAAACGGGGGCGTTCCCGGCGGCGACTGGGCGGTTAAGGGAACGCAGGATGGGCATTTCACGCTCCAGTGGGCAAAGGGCGTCGAGGCCACTCAGATCATCTACTGGGCCCGCACGACCAGCGAGCTGCTTGAGTGCTTCAAGGACTACGAAGTTTATCTGGATGACGCGAAAACCCCGGCGGTCAAAGGGAGGCTCGCCCACCGACGCGGGCCGCAGACGATCAATTTCAAGAAACAGAAAGTCACGAAGATCCACATCAAGTTTCTCTCGTCGCATCCCAACTCGCCCAATCCCGGCGCCGCGGAGATAGGTGTGTACGCCACGCCCATCACGAAGAAGCAACTGGCCGAAATGCTGATACCCGCCAACGAGCGGACCGAGGCGTCTAAGGCGATGCGCAAGGAACTGCTCGCGGGAAAGCTCGGGTTCAAGGACATCCTTCTGGTCAAGCGCAAGCCGCTGAACATTTCGCACGTTTACGTCTATCACGTTGAAGGTTTTCGCCCGGGCGGCGGGCTGTATATTTACTCGGCCGACACCGGCGAAACCAAGTGCATCTTCGACGCGGGCAAAGGGATGATAACGACCGCCGACCTGTCGTACGACGGTAAGGAAGTGGTGTTCGCGCTGCGTCGCGGCGGGCATGTCGCTTCGAATCCGGTGGCGCATATCGAGGACATCTCGTTTTATCAGGACGAGAAGAGCAATTACCAGATATTCAAGATAGGGATCGACGGCAAGGGGCTCAAGCAACTGACCACAGGCAAGCATAACAATCTTGATCCGTGCTGGCTGCCGGACGGCGGGATCGCCTTCATTTCCGACCGCAAGCCGGCTTACGCTTATTGCTATGTCGTGACCTCTCCGGTTCTCTACAGGATGGAGAGCGACGGGTCGAAGCAGGTGCGCCTGTCGGCGAACTACCTGATGGACTTCACGCCCTCGGTCCTTAACGACGGGCGGATCGTCTACACGCGATGGGAATACGTCGACCGGGCCGCCTGCCCCATCCAAAGCCTGTGGGCGATTAAGCCTGACGGCACGGGGCTGAGCGTGTTTTACGGTAATCGCGTGATCTCGCCGGGCACGTTTATGGACGCCCAACCGATCCCCGGCACGAACCAGGTGATCGCCGTCGCGACGAACCACAACGGTTCGTGTCGCGGAGGGATCGTCGCGATCGACCCGTCCAAGGGCGCCAATGCACCCGAGGCCATTCGCAATCTCACCCCGGAGATCAACATCTACGCCCACCGCATCGGCGGCGGGCCTTGGGGCAACGGGATGCTGGACACGGGAGTCCGCGGGCAGTACGAAAAACCATTGGCTATCAGCGCCACGCGGTTCCTGGTCTCCAATGGCGGGACCATCCAGCTTCGCGACTTCAAAGCCAACGCGATTTCGCTGATTTCCCCCGAAGGCGGGATGGGGTGGTACTGTCCCATGCCGGTCCGCAAGATTAAGCGTCCGCCCCTCCTGTTCGGATCAATCGCCAGGCTGCCGAAAGACGGAAGCGTTTCGGGCGCCTGGGCCACGATCTACATGCAGGACGTTTATAACGGACTCGAACCGCACGTCAAACGCGGGCGGATCAAGCAGATCGCCATAATTCAGGAGATCGAAAAGAGCACTCACTCCCCGCAGAACAACAGGCGCCCCGACGGGCGAGGTATGCGAAACATCGCGGTGTTCGGTTTCCAGTTCCCGCTGGTCTCGTGCGGCGCGACCTACGCGCCGAAGAAGGTCTGGGGATTCGCCGACGTGCGGGAAGACGGAAGCGCCGCGTTCAAGGTCCCCTCCGAAGTTCCGATCTACTTCCTCGCACTGGACGCCGAAGGGCGGGCCTTGCAGCGGATGCGGTCGTTCACGCACCTCATGCCCGGTGAGATACAAGGCTGCGTCGGCTGCCACGCCGACCGCAACTCGGTGGCTTCCAGCGGTCCGAAGCTGATGGCTACTGCCGTCCGGCGCAAACCGCAGGAACTCCAGGCTCCCGCATGGGGCGTAAAAGGCTTCAGCTACCAGGAGGTCGTCCAGGGCGTATTCGACCGCAACTGCCTGAAGTGCCACAACGAGCGCGAGCAGCCGGGCAATGTCGACCTGAGCGGCGACATGACCGACTTCTTCAACGTTTCGTACGATATCCTCGCTCGGACCGGAACGCAGTCCGAGCGGAACTGGCGGCGCCACGGAAGCCCGTCGGGCGCCCAGTACGACAAGGTTCGCGGCATGAGCCCGTACACCGAGTGGATATGGACGATAAACGGCGCCGGCGCCAATGTCCTCGAGATCAAGCCGATGCGATGGGGCAGCCCGGCGAGCAAACTCGCCGAGATCATCCGCACGGGACACCCGGACAAAAAGGGCAAGAAGCGGGTCAACGTGCCCCCGGCCGATCGCAAGCGGGTATATCTTTGGATCGACCTGAACGTTCCGTACTACGGTACGTCGTCATCGAATCACAAGGTCCGCCTGGGCAGCAGGCGTATGATGCCCCAGGCTTTGGAGGCAACGCTCAAGGAAGTCGCGTCTCGACGCTGCGCGAGTTGTCACAAAAAGGGCGTCCCGCGCAAGTTCTACACCCGCGTGATGAAACCTCAGAACAACAACTTCCTCCTGGCGCCGCTGGCGAAATCGGCCGGAGGAACCGAAAAGTGCGGAAAGGCGATCTTCAAATCGACCGGCGATCCGGACTACCGGAAGATAATCAAGACTTTTGAGCCCATACACGAACTGCTCCGGAAAAGGCCTCGCGCCGACATGAAAAACTTCACACTGTTGACCAAGTAGAAGCAACGACTTTCCGCCGCTGATAGTGTCGCTGGAAAAATCGTGGCTGATGGCTAGCCGACGGCCCGGAGCAGCATGCGGCCCTCGGTCGATCGGGAGAGATAAGGCGGATTATACTGAGACGCCGCGCCGCTGGAGTTCCACCACCCACCGGGGCGTCTCGTTCAGGTACGCTTCGACGTGTTTGCGCCGCGTGAAGTAGTACAGCGAGTTGAGTCCCTGGAAGATCAATGTGCCCGCGATCAGTCCGCCGTAGATCGCCGCGGAGATTATTCTGTGGAGGTCGTTGATCGAGCCGAGGGGCCCGGCCAGCATGCTCTCCTGGGCTATGGCCTCATCGTACGGGCCCGGACCCCACATCGCCGAGGCGAGCATCCACGCGGCGTAGACGATCACCATCGCCATCAAGCTCAATTGGTTCCAGCCCAGTACGTGAGAAGCGCGCGGCTCGAAACGCCGCAGCATCGCCCGGCCTCGGAACTCACCCCAGGCGAGCATCGCCAGAGCGGCGCCCATGCCCAGTCCGATGAGGTCGAACTCGCCGAACATCACGGCGAGGAGGGCGAAAAGGAGCGAGAAACCTGAAAATACCGCGAGGATACAACCGTTGACCGTCGCGACCCCACAGGCCTTGTAGACCTTCCCGGCCCGCAGCTTCGCGCAGGCGAGTTGGTCCAGGTGCTCGTCCGTCAGCGGCGCCTCGGAAGGGGCCCGCGGGGCGCGAGGTGCCGGAGGCGCCGGAGGCGGGGGAGGCGGCTGTCGGGGATCGGTCAAAGTCGGCGTCAGCGTCATCTGAACTTCCATGTTCTTATTGTCGACCGATGCGACGTGTCCCTTTCGTAACGGACGCGCGATCCACGGGTCGATAATCGCGACACAGCTTGCCCTGAGCCTGTCGAAGGGAGACTCAGGGAACGGCTTGAGAACATTCTAAAACAACGTCGCCGGACCATTACTTGTGAAATCTGAATGTCGCCGCGCTTTTTTCAAAGAGCGAGTCTAATTTCGCTCCTCCCTTTGCGGGCGCCGTGCAGGTGACGACGAATTTCGATCTTCCCGTTCCAAGGAAGTAGAAGGTCTGCCGGAGTTTCATTCCCTGCTGGACGTTTTCTATGACCAGCTTCACTGCAGGTTGGTCGTCGTTCGTCTTGAAATCTTCGCGCGACAGGGTTTTCATACTCTTGAAGTGCTTCTTCATGTTTGTGATATTTGCGTTCGCATATGCCTTCAGGCTTCCAGTAAAGGACTCCTCGACAACGTTAATATTCGGGGTAAAACCCCCTGTCCTTGGCCCGCGGGCAATGCGGTACTTCAGGCCGGGCATTGAGGCAATCTCCCATTTGGCAGGGGGATCATACGAGAAACGTCCGGCGGCCTCGTAAAACCGTTGATGGGGACCGTCGCTCCTCTCTTGCTTCTCGGCGCATCCGACACAAACCACAGCCATCGTTAATATCGTCGCAAAGATTCGATGATGTGTTTTCATTCCCTGGTTCCTTTCGATCTTATGATAAGCCCAAATTGTTATACTACCCGAGATCCTCATTTGCAGAACCCCGAACCTGAATCGACAGCACATTCTGCCACGCCGCATCCGTCGTGTCAACCGAGCCTCCGGCGTGAAGGAGACAAACGGATCGCCTGGTCAACCGTCTTTCTCTTTGCCGGAAAAACTTCTTACAACCCGACCGAGCCGTCCGCAAATAGAACACTGCGATACTTACGCTTGGGCGAGGTCACTCAATGACATGCCCGTCATCGTCCACCCACGGGATATTTCGAGCGGCCATGTAGCCGCGGACAACGCGCACGACGACAAAAGTGATCCCCATCGCCAGCGCCACCATGGGGATCATGACAATTACGAAGGCGATCATACCGAAGTGCCCGTTAATGACCGCGTCCTGCGCGCGATTGATCCAATTGACGGGCGGCAGTTCCATGAAGGTGATGGCGGCGGTGGCGGCCATCGCCAGGACTATCAGGCCCAGACACAGGAACATGCAGGCCTTCTGGAGACCGGAGCGCGGGTATGTTTTCCGCTGATCTGCCGGTGCAGCCATATCATCTCCGCCCGCGTCTAAACGCGATTTTTCATCATCCATTGTTCTTCCCTTTGTAATCCACTTTCGATTTCACTATGCCCTTTGCTGTTGCCAACTCCTAATTGCCATGCCTGAGGTTACCAGCCCAGACCGATCCTGGCCAGTTCGCGTTTCAGTTCGTCGAGGTTGACGAGCTGAAGGCGCGATTGTCTGTGGCGGCCGACCGCGAGGGATTTGCCATCCAGTGCGAAGGAGATAAACGGATCGCCTGATCAGTCGCCCTTCTTCTTCGTCGGTTGGCTGGCACGAGTAGCTTTCCCATCCAGCCGGAAGGTAACTTTGCCCTTGCCGTCCTTTGCTTCGACATCCCATTCAATGGCGTTGTCGTTTGAGAAGCGGTGTCTGGCGGTCATGGTGAACTCCGGGGCGTCATTATCAACACGCCTCCACGTGATGGTCTTCGTCTCTGCGTCCCATTTGCCCGCGGCCTCAAGTGTCTGGCCCGTGGAAGAAAACCACCAGAGACGGTAAGACTTTCCCCGCGTATCGTAGGTGAACATCACCAGCGTCTCGGTTTTGTCGGCTCCCGTGCCCTTGCCTCGTTCTTGAACGAACTTCCCCCCGAGTATGCGGCTGTAGGCCAAGTCTGTTGTAGTCGTCTTCCACTCGCCCGTCGCGGGGGCTTGCTGCACTTTCTGTTCTGACCGCCACGTTCCAAGAAACGCGTCCAGGACCTTCTGTTCGTCCGAGCGTTTGACCGGTTTGTCGGCGGGGGGGGCCTTGCGCTTGGGCAACTGTTTGACCCGTGTGAATTTCCCTTCCATGCGGAACATGACC
>JADHXQ010000152.1 GCA_016782885.1 Phycisphaerae bacterium
GGTTTCTCGCGGTCCGGCGGCTTGCCGGGCAGCTTCGTATACACCCGGACAACCGCAAGCAACTCCCACAATCGCCGGATCAACTCATTCAGGCCCTCGCCGGTGGCTGCACTTATCGCAAGTATCTCCGGCCCGCCGGCATAAAGTTCCCGCAGAGTTGCAATGTTTTCCGGGGGCGCCACGTCGGCCTTGTTGGCGGCGATTATCGCGGGGCGTACGTGGCGATCGTTCGGATCGAGCTGGTTCCTGGGTACGGTTTTGAGTACGAGCGACCTTTCTCCGAGCAATCCCAGGACTGTCTCGGCCTGCTCGAGCGGATCGGCGGCGGCGTCGAGCACTATGCACAGCACGTCGGCCGATCGGATCGTGCTTACCAGTCCGCCGGGAATGTTTCCGGGCGTCACCGGCGGGGTATCGACCAGTTCGATCTTCACGTCCTGGTACTCGCACATGCCCGGCGCGGGCAAGGCGGTAGTGTAGGGATAGTCCGCCACTTTCACCGACGCATTCGTCGTCGCGGCCACCAGCATGCTCTTGCCGACATTCGGCGTACCTATCAGCACGACCTGCCCGGCGCCACTCTTGGGGATGTGGAAGGGATCGTAGCCTTTAGCGCCGCTGCGTGACTTTTTGGCCTGGTCCTTGCGCATCTGGCTGATGCGCCGCTTGATATCGGCCTGCATCTTCTCGGTGCCTTTGTGCTTCGGAATCGCACTGAGCATTTCCCGCAGGGCATCGAGGCGTTCTTCGTCGGTGCTCGCGGCGCGATATCGCCGTTCGGCCTTTTCGTATTCAGGTGTCAGGTTTGCCGACATGCCGCACCTTATCTCCGCCACGATTCCCTGAAACATCTAATACACCGCCCCGCGGGCCGACCACCAGGTGGAGACGGCAGGTGGCTTTCTGACCGCGATCATTGGTGCGCCAGACGGTTACAATGTAGTGCCCCGCCTTCGCGTAGCGATGTTTCGTAATCGCGTATCCGTCCCTGGCAAGGCTTTTGACGTTACCATCTGATTGCGTATAGATCGCCTTGGTCCCATCGCCGAAATCCCACGTTTCCCGGCCCTCATCGGGTTTCACAGCGAACGATCGGACCTTGAACGTGACTTCATCGCCGACTTTGACGCCCATCGTCGGCCAGCACGCCGCGTGGATCGCCGGCGGTACCGGCAGCGGCTTGGACTTGTCGAACACCTGCACCACCGCAAAATCGTAGTCGACGCGCCCGGTGTCATCGGTAATCTTCAGGATCTCGCTGTAGTGGCCGGGCTTGTCGTACTTGTGACGCACCGTGGCGCCCTTTGCAGTCGAACCGTCGCTGAGGCGCCATTCGTACCGCCGAATGCGTTCGCGCCCACCCACGTGCCACGATCGTGTCGCGTCGAGAGTCACCGCCTCGCCCGCCCATGCCACCAGGTGCGGTCGGGCAACGGCTATCATCTTCGGGCCGTGCCGCCGGCGATAGGCTTCGAAGATAAACGCGTATCCGTCAGCAATGCCGTATCGCCCCGATGGCTGGGGCATGACGATGTCGAAATGCAGGTGCGACCACCCCCCGCTGCCGCCCTCTTTCCCCAGCGTACCGATCTTCCGGCCCATCTTCACTCGCCGACCGAGTTGCAGCGAGTCATCGATCCGCATCAGGTGGCTGTAGCGGTAGTACCATCCCCGATCGTCGCGAACGTACACAACGTCGTAGCGGGCCTTTAGCTGTGGCGGATGCTTGGACGAAACCGTCTTGCCGCCTCTGGAGACTACCACTCCATCGGTAGCGGCAAGGACACTCACGGCCCCCTCGGCCCCGCCGAAGTCCAGCCCGTAATGATAGTAGACGCTCTTCTTGCCCGGGATGTCGCAGGCATTGACGTAACATGGATCGTTAGCCATTTGCGTGTCCGAAGCGAACCATCGCTGGTTAACCGGATACGCAAACGTACCCGGCCGGATCCATGGCGACCCGGCCGGCCAGATACGAATGCGAACGTCCTTGTCCATCGCCCATACGTTGATCTTCCGGTTCAGGCTGGTGCAGTATCCGCGTGTCACGGGACAATCGATCTGCACCCCGCCCACAGTCTTGGGGAGATTGTACGTCGCACAGATCAGTTCGGCTCGCCTGGAGTCGATCTCGACAGTCGCCACAGCCCGACGCACCGCATTGCGTATCTCACAACGATGTTCTTTAAGGCCGAGCAGCTTGACTGCAACGGTTCTACCGTTGCTTAGCTTGACAGTGGCTGACTGCCCGACATTCAGATCGACCGTTCGAAACAAAGGACCAATTCGCTTCTCCGCAGCCTGGACGGGGATAGTCAGCAGCAAGACGATACCCAACATGTACCTGTTCACAATCTATTCTCCTGCTTCGGGCGGTATTGCTTTCTCGTCACCGACAGTATCCTGACAACAACCAACACCCTTACACCTTTTCCATCACCAGTGCGGTGCGGCACGGGAGGTAGAATTTCAGGTGCCGGACGTTGCTGTTGTCGGCGGACGGTTGGGTGAAGTAGCGCTGATCGGTCTGGAGGCGCCCCTGCCCGCCGAAACGCGGTTCGTCGGTGTCCAGGATCAGGCGGTACTCGCCGGGGGGGACCTCGAGAGCATAATCGACTACCGACCTGGTCGGGTGGAAGTTGAACACGAGCACCAGCGGTCCGCGGCGCATCGCCAGGATCTTATCGTCGAAATGGTCCAGCAGATGCTCGGGGCGGGAGGAAGTCACGTCCCGGCGGGAGGCGATGGTTTCGAGCATTGCAATATCGAAATCGGCCAGGAAGTGATATTTCAAGTCGCCCGCATCCCGCAGGCTCCACTGGCGCCGGGCATAATGATACGACCAGTTATTGCCTTCGCGCGGGAAATCGATCCATTCCGGATGCCCGAATTCGTTGCCCATGAAATTCAGGTACCCGTCGCCGCCGGTGGCGAGAGTCGCCAATCGCATCATCTTGTGCAGGGCGATACCACGTACTATCGACATGTGCTCGTCGTCGATGCCCATGTTCGTGTACATGTGCGTGTCGAGAAGTTCGAAGAGCATCGTCTTGTCTCCGACGATGGACTGGTCGTGCGATTCGACGTAGGTTATCGATCGCTCGTCGCTCCGGCGATTGGTCAGTTCGCCCCAAAGCGCGCCCGGGTCCCAGTGCTCGTCGGGCAGCTTCTTGACGATCTTGAACCAGTGGTCCGGAACACCCATCGCCAGACGATAATCGAATCCGCAGCCGCCGTCTTCTATCGGCGCGCCCAGGCCGGGCATGCCGCTCACATCTTCAGCCACGGTAATTGCATCGGGCCTCAGCGTGTGGATCAGCTTGTTTGCAAGCGTCAGGTAGACAAGCGCATCGGTGTCCACGGTATCATCGAAGTAGTCTTCGTATCCCGTAAACGCCCTGCCCATACCGTGGTCCAGGTAGAGCATCGAGGTAACGCCGTCGAACCTGAATCCGTCAACGCGGTACTCCTCCAGCCAGAAGCGGCAGTTCGACAGAAGAAAGTGGAGCACCTCCGCTTTGCCGTAATCGAAGCATCGCGAGCCCCATGCCTCGTGGCGGCCTCGCGCCCCGGCGTGGCAGTACTGATGCTCGGTCCCGTCGAATCGCGATATACCTTCGACCTCGTTACCCGCCGCGTGAGAATGCACCAGGTCCATTATGACCGTAAGCCCCATCCCGTGGGCCTCGTCGATGAGGGCTTTGAGTTCATCCGGGGTCCCGAACCGCGACGAAGCGGCAAAGAAATTCGAAACCTGGTAACCGAACGATCCGTAGTACGGGTGCTCCATGATCGCCATCAGTTGCAGCGTGTTGTAGCCCGCTTCGACGATCCGCGGAAGGATGTTCGTCCGGAACTCCTCGTATGTACCGACCCGCCATAACTCCTGGGCCATACCGACGTGAGCTTCATAGACCAGCAGGAACTCCCGAGGCGCCGGCGATTCGTGCCGCCACTTGAAGGCTGCTTGCGGCGCCCAGACCTGGGCGTTGAATATCTTGGTCGTATCATCCTGAACGACGCGGCGCGCCCAGGCGGGTATCCGGTCGAACCGCCGCCCGGCGTGATGGACCTTCAGACGGTAAAGCTCGCCGTGCCTCAGCACGTGGTCGCTCAGGGACACTTCCCACTGCCCCTTGCCTCCGCGCGGATACAAACGGAATTCTTCGGACTCACTCCATGCCGACAGGTCGCCGATCAGGAAGACGGCCTCGGCGCCGGGCGCCCATTCTCTGAAAATCCATCTGTCCTCTTGGCGGTGCATTCCGAAATGCTTGTGCCCGCGGGCAAATTCCGCCAAGTCCCCCTTCCCGCCGGTCAACTGCCGCTCCATACGAATGGCTTCGTCCGAGCGCCGCCGGATAATATCCAGATACGGCGCGAGGCAGGAATCGTCGGCCAATGCGGTCAGCTTGTGCGTATCCGGGGTCATGGGTATCCGGCTCGATTTCTCTGAGTCTCTAGTCGCCGCTGACCGTCACCACAACGGTGCGGCTGCGAGGTCTTATGTCGCACTCCAGCAGGAATATCTGTTGCCACCTGCCCACTGCAATTCCACCGTCCGTAACGGGCACGGTAAGTGATGGGCCTAACCATGTCGCCTGCAGGTGCGAATGTCCATTACCGTCATGCCACATCTCCTCGTGGCCGTAGTCTCTTCGCGGAGGAATCAACTTGTCCAGAATCTCGGGCAAGTCGCGTCCGAGGCCCGGCTCGAACTCGATAGTCCCGATGGCGCCTGTCGACCCCACGTTAAACACGTGGGCCGTCCCCGTCGCTATGCCCGAGGCGGTAACGATGCGCCCCACTTCGGCCGTAAGGTCGTGGATGTCTCCATGCCCGCTCGTGGAAACAGTGATTCTCTTCTGGAATGTCATGGCAATGCGTCCTTGGGCGTCTTATGTGGCGGCAGGATATCGGGTGTCTGTATCGGGCGAAATTAGACCCGTTTCCGACAAAAAAAACAACCGCACATATGTACGGTTGTTTAATTCGGGGCCCCGCCAGAGGCCCCGACCTATGCGGTAAGGGGCTTACTATGGAGATTCCACAGAACTCATGATGCTCTTGGATTTTTCGGAAACCGTTGCAGCCACGTCTTTACCGACGACGTAAATCTTCCGAGACGTCGCCCGCAACCAGCCGACGATATCGGGGCTGTCCGGCGCTCTACCACGGTCGTATCCAAACAGGAATGTAGCGGCCAATACGGCCAATATCAGTATATTCTTCATTGCCCCATCTCCTTTAGTACATCAATTGCCCTCGCGTGGGCTGCAACCGATAAAATGTACTACTCCTATTATTATAAATACAATTCAAATGGGGTCCAGGCAAATCTGATTGTGTTTTTTCCCATTTTTTTATTTTCGCACCACTTTTCTCAGGCAATTATCTGACGCGCTTGAGTTGAAATACACCGTATTGCAGGTTCCCGATACGCCGAGAATACGGTCCGACAGCGGGCAGATGGAGTCCCGGGGGATCTCTGCCACCACGGAAAGTCGTTGACACCCCCCCCGAAATGAGGGGATACTGACCTCCGATGCCCCAGGGTCCCGATGTACATCGGGAGGCAAGAGCCTATCTGGGAAATGCCGATTCAACGAGTCAACTGCGCCGCAAGTGGCGCTACCTTGAAGGAGACCAATCATGAGTAAGCGAATGCACTGGGTACTGGTTATGGGTCTGATCCTGTCGGCCGCGGCGGCGTCGGGCCGGGCCGAGGATAAGAAGGCGAAGTCCCGCCGTCTACCGGCCAAGGAATACGTCGACAAGATGAAGGCCGGATGGATCGGTCAGATGGTCGGTGTCGGATGGGGCGCGCCGACGGAGTTCCGC
Source organism: Phycisphaerae bacterium (assembly GCA_016782885.1). Lineage (GTDB taxonomy): Bacteria > Planctomycetota > Phycisphaerae > SM23-33 > SM23-33 > BS750m-G57. The sequence continues at coordinate 5,842 of JADHXQ010000152.1, forward strand.
TACAAGGGCGCGATCATACCGGCCGAGAGGATGCCGAAATGGCAGCCCAAAATGGTCAACCAGTTCCGCCAGGACGACGTCTATGTCGAGATGACGTTCATGCGGACGCTCGAGCTTCACGGTCTGGACGTCTCGATCCGCCAGGCGGGCATCGATTTTGCCAACAGCGGATACCGCCTGTGGCACGCCAACCGGGCCGGGCGCGACAACCTCCGCCGAGGTATCGCACCGCCGGACTCGGGGCATCCGAAGTTCAACCGCCACGCCGACGACATCGACTACCAGATCGAGGCGGACTTCGCGGGCCTCATCGCACCGGGCATGCCGAACGTCACAATCCAACTCGGCGAGAAGTTCGGACGCCTCATGAACTACGGCGACGGCGTTTACGCCGGTCAGTTCGTCGGGGGCATGTATGCCGAGGCGTTCTTCGAGACCGACATGGTCAAGATCGTCAAAGCCGGACTCAAGTGTATCCCCCAAAAAAGCCAATACGCCGAAATGGTCGAAGACATGCTCAAATGGTACGCCGCTGACTCCAAAGACTGGGTCAAGACGTGGGGATTGCTCGAGGACAAGTACCACAAGAACCCCGCGACGACGCACGGCCTGTGCAGCAAGCCCGGCGGTCCGAAGGCCTTCAGCATCGACGCCAAGCTCAATGGGGCGTACATCATCATGGGTTTGCTTTACGGTAAGGGCGACCCGGATCAAACCATCATCATCTCCACACGCTGCGGGCAGGACAGCGACTGCAACCCCTCCAATGCCGGCGGTGTCCTCTTTACAACCATCGGCTTTTCGAGGCTGCCCGAACGCTTCACCTCCGCCCTCGACCCGAAAGGCAAGTTCTCTCACACACCGTATGACTTTCCCACGCTGATCGAGGTGTCGAAGAAGATCGTGCGACAGGCACTCGCCCGCAGCGGCGGACGCATCGAGATCACCGGCGGTAAGGAGATCTTTGTCATTCCCGTCATCGAGCCCAAACCGCTCAAAGCCCTCAGCGTATACAAGCCCGGACCGGTCGATAACAGCAAGTTCACCGAAGCGGAAAAGGCCAAGATTACCCCCAAAGGCCGCGCCGCAAGCGGCGGTCAGGGCGCTCCGAAGACTGATATCTCCAAGCCCGTCGCCAAGTTCGCTCCCGACTGGAAGGTCGCCAACTGCGGCGGCGCCATGGACCCGGGGCTGCGGAAGACATGGGGCAATCGCGATAACGTCCTGGTGACCCACCCGCTCAACCAGTCGTCGCCATGCACCCTCACCCGCAAGGTCGAGATCCCGTCCGGGAAGAAGACCTCGCTGTGCCTGGACGTTACGCATGACCCCCGAGGCGATTGGCTGCTGGTCGTCAAGGGCAACGGCGAGCAGCTTTTGTCCAAGACAATCAACAAGGCCGGCGCCAAGGACGGCTGGACGGCCGTCGCGGTCGACCTGTCCGCCTTTGCAGGCAAGACCGTCGCACTAGAGTTGGGAAACTGCGCCAATGGCTGGAGTTATGAGGCCGCCTACTGGTCGAAGATCGAACTGGTAAGCAAGTGAACCGGCGCATTTCGTAATCGGAAGACGCTTTTTGGGAGAATCAAGATGAGCAAAAGTCTGGTTTCCGGATTGCTGATGATGGGTCTGTGTGTTGTCGCCGTGATTTCGGCAGGCTGCCGGGGCGACAGGGGCGCTTCCTCGGACAAGCCGCGGGTGGCGCTGATCATGAAGTCGCTGGCAAACGAGTTCTTCAAGACCATGGAGGAAGGCGCCCGGGCCCATCAGAAGGCCAATGCCGATAAGTATGATCTGATCGTCAACGGCATGAAGAACGAGCAGGACCTCGCCGAGCAGATCGGCCTGGTCAACCAGATGATCGCACAGCGGGTCGACGCCATCGTCATCGCCCCGGCCAATTCCAAGGCCCTCGTGCCCGTCTGCAAGACGGCCCGCGACGCCGGGATTGTCGTGGTCAACATCGACAACAAGTTCGACGCCGGCGTCCTGACCAAAAGGAAGATCAAGATTCCGTTCGTGGGCCCGGACAACCGCCAAGGCGCCCGGCTGGCCGGAGAATACCTCGCCACAAAGCTCTCCGCGGGCGACGAGGTGGGCATCATCAAAGGTAAACTGGACGCCTTCAACGGCGTCCAGCGGAAACTGGGTTTCGAGGACGCCATGAAGGCCGCCGGGATGAAGATCGTTTCCTCCCAGCACGGGGACTGGGAGCAGGACCCTGCCACGAAAGTTGCTGCCGGAATGATCGTGCAGAACCCGGGTCTCAAGGCCCTGCTCTGCGCCAACGACAGCATGGCCATGGGCGCCGTCGTGGCGCTGGGATCGGTGGACAAGCAAGGCAAGGTGCTGGTGATCGGATACGACAACATCTCGGCGATCCAGAAGCTCATAAAGGAAGGCAAGGTGCTCTGTACGGTCGATCAGCACGCCGACCGGATCGCCATCACCGGTATCCAGTGCGCCCTGGAAATCATCGAGACGAAGACCGTCCCGGACGACAAGCAGACGCCCGTCGACTTGATTAAGCTCGACGACCTGAAATGACCGGACCCGACGGCGACATCCTGCTGGCTGCCGAGGGGCTTGGCAAGAGCTATCCGGGCGTCGAAGCCCTGGCCGGCGTGGACTTGAGCGTGCGTCGCGGACAGGTGCACGCCCTGGTCGGCGAGAACGGGGCGGGCAAGAGCACGCTGGCGAAGATCCTGTCCGGCCTGATTCGGCCCGACGCCGGGACCATCACATTTCGCGGACGCCCGCTGGCTCCGGGCAGCAAGGCACAGGCCCAGCGCCTTGGCGTGCGAATGGTCATGCAGGAACTGAATCTCATCGCCAATCTCACCGTCGCCGAGAACATCTTCCTGCACCACATGCCCCATCGCCTTGGGGTGGTCCGGTACGGCAGTATGAACGCCGCGGCCGCGGAACTGATGGCCCGCGTCGGTCTGGCCTCGATCGCGCCTGATCGCCTCGTCTCGACGCTCGGCGTGGGTCAGCAACAGATGGTCGAAATCGCCGCCGGTCTGTCGCAACGCTGCGAGTTGCTTATTCTCGACGAGCCCACCGCCGCCCTGACCGACGCGGAGACCGACCTGCTGTTCGCACAGATCCGGCGCCTGCAGGCCGACGGCGTGGGCGTCCTGTATATATCGCACCGCCTGGAGGAGATTCGCAGGATCGCGGATACCGTCACCGTGCTGCGGAATGGACGTTTGGTTGCGACGAGCCCTGTTCGCGAGACCAACACCGACACGATCATTCGCTGGATGGTCGGACGCGACCTGTCGGAGGCCCATTCAACGCGCGTGCGAACCGTCGGGCGAGTTTTGCTTCGCGTCGAGGGCCTCTCTCGCCAACCGGGCGTGCGGGACGTGAGCTTCGAGGCCCGCGCCGGCGAGATACTCGGGTTTGCAGGGCTGATGGGCTCGGGGCGAACCGAGACGATGCGGGCGATTTTCGGCGCCGATCGGCCCGATGCGGGCCGCGTGTACCTCCGCGGGTCGGAGTCTCCCGCGAGAATCCGCTCCCCGCGCGACGCCGTGCGACAGGGTATTGCCCTGCTGACCGAGGACCGCAAGACCCAGGCCCTGCTCCTGCCGCTGGCGGTCCGCGTCAACGCGACCCTGACGCGCCTGGCGGCGGTGACGGGTATGGGCGGGTACATCAAACCTGGCGCCGAACGGAGAGTCACCGACCGCCTGATCCGGATGATTTCCATTCGCTGCCGGTCGGGCGAACAACCGATCGGTACCCTTAGCGGGGGCAACCAGCAGAAGGTCGTCATCGCGCGGTGGATATACCGCGACTCCGACGTGCTGATTTTCGACGAGCCCACGCGCGGAATCGACGTCGGCGCGAAGTTCGACATCTATCGCCTTCTGGGCGACCTGGCGGGCGAGGGCAAGGCTGTCATCGTAGTCTCGTCAGACTTGAAGGAACTGCTGGCGATCAGCGATCGCATCGCGGTGATGTCGGCCGGGAGGCTCGCGGCGATCTTCCCGCGAGGGCGGTGGACCCGAGACGAGATCATGGCCGCGGCCCTGAGCGGATACCGCACCGAACCCACCGCCCCGGCGTCCGGGGGCACGCTGACATGAACGCCGACAAGCCCATCATCGGCGGCCGAAGCCGCGACGCTATCTTCGAGTACCTCGGTATGCTTGCCGTGCTGGCGGCGCTGGTGGCGACGTTCAGCGTGTTGACCGATCACTTCTTCTCCATCATGACGTTCCGGATGATCGCCGGCGACGTACCTGCCGCAGTGATCATCGCGGTAGGCATGACGTACGTCCTGATCATCGCGGGGATCGACCTGTCTGTCGGCTCGGTGTTGGCGCTGTCCGGGGGAGTGCTGGGCGTGTGCCTCGAGCACTTCGACGTGGGCG
>JADHXQ010000153.1 GCA_016782885.1 Phycisphaerae bacterium
CACCGGCACCAACTACTATAACTACACGAGCGGTGTAGACCAGGTTGGTTTCGGGCACTACAACAACCGTCAAGCCACCTACGATACATGGTTTGATGAGGTCATGACGTACGATCCCGTCACGGGTACGACAAACTACACAAATACTCTTGGCGCTAACAACGTCCTGGGGGGCACGGCACTCGTCGGCGACCAGATCCAGTTCAAGTGGGAACCCATGTGCTGGTACGACGGGCACTACATCTACGTGGATGACGTGCTCGTCACGCAGGCGCCCGAACCGGCGACGATGTCGCTGCTGGCGCTGGGCGGTTTGGCGCTCTTGAGACGACGGAGACGCTAGTCGAAGACGCTTGATTCGCCACAAACGTAGATAGACCTGCGAATATCATCCGGATTGCGAGGGCGTCCCCGCCACGAAGCGGCCGGGGCGCTTGTCGCGCCCGGATGACACGTTGGTTGAGATCGTTCCAACGCTGTTGACAAGCAGCATTGGTTTCCCTGCGCACCGCGAGCGGGAATCTACCTGTCCAACCCGCCGTAGCCATATCCCTACCGACGGCCAGGAACCTCTCGCCACTGGGCCAAGCGATCAGTTGTCAGCCCACAAACAGACTCCATCCCGAATGGCGGCCGACTCACGCGTCGGCCCTCGTCGCGACGGGGTCGCGATTGTCGACTTGCCGAAGCCCCAATTATCCGCAAGATAGTACTTGCTGATCCGGTGCTCCATGATAGAATTATTATCAGAAAGGCTGATCCTGCAACCAGCAAAATGGAGACTGATCTAATGTCCAAAGGTCAACTGACGCGACGTACACTGCTGAAACACGCTACCACGACCGCCGCGGTGACGGTTCCCTACGTGATTACCTCGACTGCGCTGGGCAAGGGCGCCACCCCGCCGGCCAGCGATCGGATCGCGATGGGCTTTATCGGGTGTGGCGGGCACGGGGTCGGGCGAAACCTGCGGATGTTCCTAAACCAGGCCGACGCCCAACCGGTGGCGCTGTGCGACGTTGACCCCCGCCAGGCGCCCCGCGCTTTGAGTTTTGTCAAGCGGAAATTCGGGGCCGATTACAAATGCTTCACCACCGCCGACTGGCGCGAGGTGATCGCCCGCAAAGACGTCGACGCGGTCATGATCTCCACGCCGGACCACTGGCACGTGCTGATGAGCGTGGCAGCCCTCAAGGCCGGAAAGGACGTGATCTGCGAGAAGCCCACCTATTCCATCGGCCAGGGGCGCATCCTCGCCGATACCGTCAAGCGGTATAAAGCGGTGTTCCAGACGTCCACCGAGGACCGGTCGATGGCGTGTTACCACCGGATGGCCGAACTGGTCCGCAACGGGCGGATCGGAAAGCTGCAGCGGATCCGCGTGCAGTTGCCCGCCGGACCGGGCGGCGCGGGCGACCCCAAGCCCAAACCGATACCCAAGGGCTTCGATTGGGACATGTGGCTGGGACCGGCGCCCAAGGCGCCCTACCGCAACGGGCTGGCGCATTTTCACTGGCGATGGAAGCGGGACTACTCCGGCGGGCAGTTGACCGACTGGGGCTCGCACCAGATCGACATCGCCCAGTGGGGCAACAACACCGAGCGCACCGGTCCGATCAGCGTCGAGGGCACGGGCAAGAAGCACTCCGGCGGACTCTACGACACCTACCACACCTACCACCTGAAGTACGTCTACGCCACGGGCGTGGAACTCTTCGTCGACAGCGGCGGAACGGGCCTGAAGTTCGAAGGCTCCGACGGCTGGGTCGGAAACGACCGATTCGGCGGACCGGTGAAAGCCAGTTCCAAGAAGATCCTCACCAGCAAGATCGGCGCCGAGGAGACGCACCTGTTCACCTGCAGAGGCGGCGAGCACCGCAACTTCCTGGACTGCCTCAAGACGCGGAAAGACCCGTACTTCCCCGCCGAGGTAGGACACCGCTGCAGCTCGATCAGCCACATCGGGAATATCGCTATGGACCTGGGAAAAGCCCTGAAGTGGGACCCGGAGAAAGAGACCTTCCCCGAAGACCCGATCGCCAACCGCATGCTAACCACGCCCATGCGGAAACCGTGGACCCTGTAAGACGGAACGGAGACGGAGTTGGGGGATATCGCTGATGAGCATTTCAGCAAAAAATGCGGGAGAAATATACGTGCCTTATTTCACGCACACTGCCGAACAGCCGAAGATTAACAGATAGGAGTGATGCTCGTCAGCGGTCGGGGCCTATGTTTGCGGCCCGGTCCGCAACGTCAATAAACGACAAGGAGGAATGGAAAATGATCGGTTTATCACGTTTGATTCAACGCATCATCGAGAATCCGAAACTTCTGATTGCTGTTGTGGTGTTGATCGCGTTCGGCGTCTACATCGACTATGCCGTGCTTGGCACACCGGGCAATCCCCTGCCCGAAGCCGACAGTGTCCAGTCGGTATCATTCTTTCCGGGGCACATCCGTCCCGGCCTTCCGGGCAGGGGCCTCGATATCACTGTGTACCGCGAGCTGCGCGGGTCTCTGGCCGGATGCGAGCAGGTGATTCACACCGGCACGGGTGAGCTGACCGGTACGATCCACATCCAGCGGACGGACGGTACGGCCTTCCGGGCCGTGCTATACGATTGGGGCGTGGTTCAGACCGACGACGGTCTCTTCGTGGGCGCCGACAGCGAGCAGATCAACAGGTTGTCCTCGGTCATAAGGCGGATCGGCGGCCAGGGAAGCTTCGCGCTGAGGTGATCTTCCAGGAACTCAACGCACTGTACTACTTCTCGCGGCGCAAACACGTGGAAGCGTACGTCAACGAGACGCCCGAGCGGGTTGTTGATCTGGACAACTACTGATGCACATATCAAGGCGCTGATTCTCTTCGTTCACTCGAGGAGCGACAGTACTTAACGCCGGGCCTTGTTACTTTATTAGAATAACGCCGTCTTCGGCGGGTGTTTTGTAGATGCCTAACGCCTTTCCAGCCTTATCCAGCAAGATCCAGTAGTGCCCTTCAAAGGTTCCCTGGATATCTTCTCCACCGGCGAGAATCTCCTTGTAGAAGACGCGACTTCCATCGGTCTCGTCCAGCCAGTGCAGGGTGACTGTCGACTTGGTCTTATTCCTGATCGTGAGCATGACCCCCAGGCCACCTTCCGGTGACACCAGACCTTTTTCCTTCTTCGGGTCAATGCGGGGTAGAACGTTCTCCGCCGGGGAAATATTTGTCGAAGAAGTCTTTGCCGATTTACCCGTGCAACCAACTATCGCAATAGAAACCGACACCGCAAGAGTTGCAACCATCGCTGTCCTGAACATGATCTGTCTCCCAATACCGGATTAACGAATTACCGTTTCATACAAGATGGAATCCTAACATACGGCCTGCAAATCGGCAATTGGCAGGCCTTCAAAGTCTTGAGGGTTCTCTGACATCAGAGAAACTCACTTGGTATTCGACCGGTGAAAATGTTAGGATTCCCCGGTGAGATGGATGCGTCATTCACCGCTTCGTTCGGTTTAAGGAATGTCGCAACAAAACTAAGCTCCGTCTGAAAGGAAACCATGATGATCGAGAACAGAATGCAGGTCTTATTGGCTTTGGCGGTAGTTGCTTTGTCGGCGGGGTTGGCGATCACCAAACCAAAGGCACAGCCCAAGGATATCCCAAAAACCGCGGATGGACATCCCGCTGAAGGCAGGATCGAATCGTTCCTCGGTGAGGCTAAGCTCGATATGCAGCAGGTCTTCAAGGGCGGCCGCTTCCCGAATGTGACAGTGGCGGTTGACGGTACGGTGCTGGCTTTCTGGAACGGCGTCATGGTGCGTCGAAGCGAAGACGCGGGTGCGACCTGGGGGCCCGAGATCCTGGTTGGAAAAGGATTCATGGGCGGCGGCGTGACGGTAAACGAAACCAGCGGCGAGATTCTTGCCTTCGTTGAGAAGAATCACCCGCCTGCTCCACTCACGGTTTACAGGAGCAAGGACCACGGAAAGACCTGGGCCGCGATGGAGGCCAAAATCAAGCCTGACTCCAAGGGCAACGTGCCCAATATGCACATGAATGAACACGGTATTACGTTGCGGCACGGAAAGCACGCCGGACGGATCATACGCCCGTCGCGCCATTACGCCGGCGCGAACGCTCGGAGCAAATGGCCCGAGCATTACACCAACGCAATCTTCAGCGACGACGGCGGGAAGACCTGGCAGACCAGCGAACCGTTCCCGGCAATGGGTACCGGCGAGGCGACGCTGGCGGAACTTTCCAACGGGCAGATATACTACAACTCGCGCCGGCATTGGGCCCAGGAGGGCGCCGACCCTCGCCGGAGATGGACCGCCGAAAGCAGCGACGGCGGGGCAACCTGGAAAAACCTGAAGCTCTGCCAAATACTCCCCGACGGGCCGCAGAATACCAACTACGGATGCATGGGAGGATTGGTGCGCCTTCCGATCGCCGGAAAGGACATCCTGATCTACAGCAACTGCGACAGCCCCGGAGGCCGCCACCACATCACCGTATGGGCCAGTTTCGACGGAGGAAGGACATGGCCGTTGAAACGACTGGTCTTTGAAGGGCGAGGCGCCTACTCCTCGCTCAACGCCGGCCGCCCCAATACCAAGAGCGAAGGCTGGATATATCTCAACTTTGAAGGCGGTCCCAAGGGCGGCTCGACGGTTGCGAAATTCAACCTGAGTTGGCTGCTCAAAGGCAAGGAAACCGGTAACGGTAAACCACCGAAGTTGGATTCCCCCTAACCCCGAATTATACCGGAGCACTACTTGACAAATTGCGGGTCACGGCCTATAGTATAATAGTATAATAGTAGTAAAACATAACCCGAACCCACCCAATCCTGTTTCCCCGGGATTGGGTGTTCCCCGAAGAAGACCTGGTCTCCCCCGCCAGGCCTTCTTCTTTTTTGTTTCCCTGTCTGGCGCGGTCTGACATGTCGCACGGGCTGTGATTTCTGTATAATGGGTGCGGCGATCGCAAAATGGATGTAACAACTTCCGCCATCGCGGCGTACTGATAGGTGAACTATCCCGAACCGAAAGGATGGACACATGTTTCGCAAACGAGAGACTCTGCTGATTATCCCGGTCCTGATCCTGTCCGTGCTGCCCCTACCGGTCGCACGGGCCGCTGACGCCCTGCCGGCTAGGCACGAATTGGTGCCCGCCGGTGCGGTAATAGTCCTGAACTTTTCCGAACCGAAAGCGGCGTTTGATCTGATTTTGCGGCCGAAGTTGATCGAAGCTGTCGAATCATCCCCGCTCTACAAGGCTCAGGTCGCCAACAAGGGGTTCAGGCAGTTTCGAAGCCTTGTCAGGCTCCTCGAGAGGCGCCTTGAGACTGACTGGAAGTCGATCGTCCGCAGGCTCGGCGGCGGCGGCGCGACCTGGGCTGTCGGCCCGGGCAAGAGCAACCTGTTCATTATCGATGCACTCGACACCAAAGTGTTAAAGGAGGCACACGACCTCCTGCTGTTCCTGGTTGAGTCCGAAGCCGAGAAGAAAGGCCTGCCCTCCCGCGCGGGCTCAACGAAGTACGCCGGCGTGACCTGCTGGTCCCTGGGACCCAATGAAGCCCATACGATCGTCGGAAGGCGACTGATGATCGCCAACTCACCGAATATCCTCAAAGCAGCCCTGGATTTGCGCGCCAAGACGGGCGGAAAATCCATAGCATCCCTGCCTGCCTACCAGCAGGCCATCAAAGCCGCACCCTCCGATGCCGCAGCAACAGTCTATGCCAACACCACCGTCCTGAAGCAAATACCACCAGTAGCCAAGGCGCTGGCTGGGCAGAACAACCCGTTGATAGCACTATTGGCGGCTCCAATCACCGAGGCCCTCAGCAACTCAACGTGGTTGAACATATCGCTGACAATCAAGAACGACACGCTCACTCTCGACGCGGTTTCCGATGGGACCCTCGCCTCAACAGGCGCCGCGCGGTTCGCCCTGCCCGCCAAAACTTCCGACGGCGCCATGCCCAACCTGAAAGTCCCGCGCCGGATCGCCGCGATGAGTCTGCACCGCGACCTGAAAGGCTTCTACGCGGCGAAGGACAAGCTGTTCGGCGAGCGGACGAGCGGTCTGATATTCTTCGAGAACATGATGGGAATCTTCTTCACCGGGCGAGACCTTACCCAGGAAGTCCTCGCAGAGACCGGTCCGAAAATCCGCATAGTAGTCGCCGAACAGAAGTACGATCCCGCCGCCGGAAAGCCATCAATCCGGTTTCCCGCCTTCGCACTGGTCTTGCCGCTGAAGAATCCCAAGAAATTCTCGCCCGTGATGGAAGAGGCCTGGCAGAAAGCGATCGGACTGGTCAACTTCACACGCGGGCAGAACGCCCAGCCTGGCCTGATAATCGACCGCCCTGTCTACCGTAAGACGAAGTACACGGTAGCCGCCTTTACCCCGCCCGCCGACGATGCCCCAAAAGACGTCGACGTCCGTTTCAACTTCCGCCCCACCCTGGCCATGACGGGCAATCACGTTATCTTCAGTTCCACCGACTCGCTTGCCAAAGATATCATCGACGCACTCGCCAAAGAGGCCGACCGACCGACCAAACCGCTGGCCGGCATGCACAGCATGCTGGAAATGAACGGTGCGCAACTGGACTCGATCATGGAAGCCAACCGCAAGAATCTCGTCCGCCAGAACATGGTCGAAAAGGGCCACACCCAACAGCAGGCCGAAAGCGAAATGGACCTGCTGTCGGCGGCGATAAGAACCGTCTCGCGCGTGGTGCTGAATATCGGGACCGGCAAGGGGCGGTCGAAAATGTCTCTCGAAGTCCACCTCAACCTCCCGCCGGCAGGCAGCGGAGAGAAATAGTGAGCAGCGAACTTCAAACCCGCCCATGGCAGCGCTACGAACCATCGGCGCGATGTCCATGGAACCTGACGCGGGCGGCGCATCTGTGGCGCCGCGCGGGGTTCGCCGCGACGTGGGAGCAATTGCAGACGTCCCTCAAGGCCGGTCCGCAGAAGACTATCGACACGCTGCTGCATCCCAAAGGCGACGTCGCCGCCTTCAACCGGACCTGCGACAACTACACCAGAACCGTGGGCTCATCCGAGGCGCTGCGGGCATGGTGGTTGAGGCGAATGATCCAGACCCCCCACCCGCTGCTGGAAAAAATGACGCTTTTCTGGCATGATTTTTTCTCCGTCAGCGCGGCCCGGGGGGCTGGCGCGTCGCAGATGCGCGAGCACGTCGCCCTATTGCGCGCCGGGGCGATGGGACGATTCGGCTCGCTGATGACTGCTGTCTCCGGCGACATCGCGACGCTCCTGTCTCTGGAAACCAAGGCGATTCGGAAGGCAAAGCCCGACGAAGCCCTCGCCCGCCATCTGCTCGCCCGATACACTCTCGGCGCGGGCGCTTATACCGACAAGGACGTCCGAGAAACCGCCCGGGCAATGACCGGATGGTTCGTGCTCCGCAACCAAAGGCGATACTTCGAGCGCGAACATGATGCCGGCGTGAAAACCGTTCTCGGGAAGACGGGCAAGTTCAATTACGCCGACGTCGTAAAGATCGCATCCGAGCATCCCGCGACCGCCCGGAACATCGTTCGAAAACTCTACCGCTGGTTCATCAGCGAGGCCGACGAGCCCACCGACGCCCTGCTGGCCCCGCTGACCGAGTCGTTCGCAAGGGACTTCGACGTGGCGCGGCTGGTCGAAACCATACTGCGGAGTAACCTGTTCTTCTCGACGGGCGCGATTGGCCGACGGATCAAGCGCCCGGTCGAATTTGCAGTTGGTATCATTCGGAGCCTCGAGGCGAGCGCGGGTACTACCAGGCTTGCCGCAGATCTTGCCTCACTTGGCGAGAACCTCTATTACCCCCCCACCGGAAACGGATGGGCCGGAGGGCGGTACTGGATCAATCATGCAACCGTGATCGGGCGAAACAATCTGGCGGCGTCCCTGCTGTCCGCCTCGGGCCCGTACGGCGGCAGGTGCGACCCGGCCGCCATCGCCCTGCGCCACGGCCAGGCGGACGCCAAAGCAGCCGGTCGCTTCCTGGCGAGCCTGCTGGGCGGACACGACGATGAGGCGTTCAAAAGATTGTGGAAAGATCAGCCGCGCGGCGGATCCCTTTCCGATCGTTTGCGCAAGTTTGCATACACTCTCGTCACCCAGCCGGAGTTCCAATTGGCATAGCGTTTGGAGAATTGACATGGGCCAGTCTCGCCGCGAGTTTCTGAAATCTACCGTGGGGGCGCCGGTGCTGCTGTCGCTGGGCGGAGCGGTCCCGACATTTCTGGCCCGTGCAGCAGGCGCCGCCAAAACCGAAAACCGGACCGATCGCGTACTGGTAGTCGTGCAGCTTTCCGGAGGTAACGACGGTCTGAACACGGTCGCGCCCTACGCGGACGACGTCTACGCCCGCAAACGCAGCACGCTGCGACTGAGGAGCAATGATGTCCTCAAGATCGATGATTACGTGGGGTTCCATCCAAGGATGAAAGGCCTCTCGCGGCTGCTGAAAGACGGGCAACTCGCTATTGTACAGGGCATTGGATGCCCCGGGTCGGACCGGTCCCATCCCGGCGCGATGCGAAACTGGCACACCGCCCAGCCGAATGACCCGCGGTGCCCCACCGGATGGATCGGCCGCACCATCGACTACGCCTCTTGCAAAGCCCAGGCCAACACGCCGGGCGTATTCGTCGGCCCGATCGCCCGGCCTTTCGCCCTGACCGCACAAAATGCGATCGTCCCGTCGATTCGCTCCGCCCGCCAGTTGACACTCCGCGGGAAAGGCGCCCCAAGCAAGCGCCGCACCAGCGACAATCCATTGGAAAATCACGTGCGCAACGCCATCCGCGGCGCCCATGCAACCAGCCGCCGAATCCGGGGACTACTTGCCGATGCCTCCCGGAGCGGCAGCTATCCCTCTCAAGGCCTGGGCCCGCACCTGAAGACCGTAGCAGAACTCATTGCCGCCGACGTGGGCATTCGGATATTCTTCACCGAGCTTGGTGGCGGCGGTATCGGCGGATTCGATAACCATGCAATTCAGCGAGACAACCACGCGGCGTTGCTGGGACACCTGTCCGCTTCCCTGGCCGCGTTCGCTGCCGACCTGTCCGCCCGCAAGTGCCTCGATCGTGTCGCCCTCATGACATTCTCCGAGTTCGGCCGCACGCTCACGGAAAATGGACGCAAAGGCACGGGCCACGGCAATGCGGCCCCGTGCTTCCTCATGGGCTCGAAGGTCCGCGCGGGCCTGATCGGCAAGCATCCGCCCCTGACCGACCTCGACAACGACGCCCCCAGATTCCACACCGACTTCCGACGCCTCTATGCGACCGTACTGACCGGTTGGCTGGGACTGGACAGCAAACCTGTGCTCGGGGCGGACTTCAAACCGCTCGACCTCTTCGTCACGTGAACAAGAGACGGGCAGTCCGAAAGCTGATAGCTGACTGTCAATCGCTTTCATGTTATCATGCTCCCCTGTCGGCGCCAGACCCTACAGGAACGATAAGCGCATATGTGCGGTATTGCGGGCATATTGAATTTCGACGGGACGCAAGCTCAGGCGGGCGTTCTCGAGCGGATGGCTGACACTATTGCCCATCGCGGACCGGACGATCGCGGCGCCTATCTCGACGGACCGGCGGGCCTGGCACACAGGCGGCTTTCGATTATCGACCTGTCCCCCGCCGGTCGACAGCCAATGTGCAATGAAGAACGCAGCGTCTGGGTTACCGCAAACGGCGAGATATATAACTTCCCCGAGATTCGCAGCGAGTTGGAAAACGCGGGGCATCATTTCAGTTCCAATACCGACACCGAGGTGATCGTTCACGCTTATGAAGAATGGGGGCTTGATTGCCTTTCGCGTTTTAATGGCATGTTTGCGTTTGGCCTGTGGGATAGTCGCAAGCGAAGACTTTGGCTGGTGCGGGATCGAATCGGCATCAAACCGCTGTTCTACACGCACCAGGACAAGTTCCTCGCGTTCGCCTCGGAGATCAAGAGCATCCTGCAGGACCCGCGCGTCGCTCGGAGGATCGATCGCGAGTCGCTGGCATATTACGTTGCGCTGAACTGGACGCCGGCGCCAAACACGCTGCTCGGCGGGATCCGACAGCTTCTTGGCGGGCACTACCTGCTGGTCGATTCCGACGGGCGGGCCAGGG
>JADHXQ010000046.1 GCA_016782885.1 Phycisphaerae bacterium
CCCCGGATCGCCGCCCAGCAGGCTCGCCGGATGATCGACTGCGGCGCCGAGATAATCGACATCGGAGCCGAGTCGACCAGGCCGGGCGCCGATGAAGTACCGCCCGCCGAGCAGATACGACGCCTCGAGAATGTCGTGCCCGCCGTTGTCGAAACGTCCGCGATCGTGAGCATCGACACGACCAGCGCAGTCGTGGCCGACCGCGCGCTGAACTGGGGGGCGAAAATCATCAATGACGTTTCTGCCGGGCGCGACGATCCGGAGATACTCGCCCTTTCCGCCCGCCGCGCCGCGCCGATTGTTCTGATGCACATGCTTGGCGGACCTCGGACCATGCAGGACAACCCCCGGTACACCGACGTGGTGGCCGAAGTGAAGGCCTTTCTCGCCGATCGCATCGCCGCGGCGACCGCCGCCGGTGTGGACGAGTCTCGGATCATAGTCGATCCGGGCATCGGGTTCGGAAAGAATCTGGAGCACAACCTGGCGTTACTGGGGGCTGTTGACGAGTTGGGCAGCCTCGGACGGGCGATACTCGTCGGCCCGTCGCGCAAGCGATTCATCGGCGAACTTGGCGGCAGCGGCCTCGCCGAAGACCGCGTTGGCGGCACGATTGCGGCTTGTCTGGTCGCACGCCGCGGTGGTGCGACGATCTTTCGCGTGCATGATGTAGCCCCTGTAGTTGAAGCTCTGAAGGTCCATGACGCCGTCATTTCAGCCTGAGAGAAGTGCTCCTGAAACATCCTTCGGCGCGCAGAAGTCAAAAGAACTCACTGTTTCCATTGAAGTGAAAACTCCCCCGCGGACGATTACGTAGTAAGTAGTGAGTGGTGCTCCGAGCGCCGCGGCGCACTTGCGCGCGGATCGGGACCGGGATACGTGTGTAATGAAACAGTTGTTCGATGCCATCACAGCTTACTTGAACCGCGTGGCCGGTTACGACCATGTCGTAGTGGCCGTAGAACTCCTCTTGATAGGAGTGGTTGTCTGGTGGGTGATGCGCTTTCTCAGGGGCACACGCGGCGCGAGGCTGGTCAAGGGCGTGGCGGTTATCCTTATTACGGTCTACATAGTCATTCGCCTCTTGCCCGAAGACTTCGGTTGGGAGCGAATCAAATTCCTGTACGGTAACTTCCTTCTGTTCGCTTTCGTGGGGATCGTGGTGGCGGTTCAACCGGAACTGCGCCGCGTGCTCATCCAGGTCGGGCAGGCCAGGTTCTTCCGCAGCCCGTTGGACCGCGTGCGGGCGATGATAAACGCCCTGCTCGATAGCACCGCGTACCTGTCGCGAAACAAGATCGGCGCGGTCCTCGCCATCGAACGATCCGTGGGGCTTGGCGCCATAGAAGATGCGGGCACCGCCATCGACGCCGAACTGACCAGCGGTCTGCTGAACTCGATATTCTATCCCGGTAGCGCGCTGCACGACATGGGCGTGATTATACGTGACGGGCGAATAGCGGCCGCGGGCTGCCAGTTCCCGCTGGCCGAAAGCGACGAGGTGGACGCTTCCTTAGGCAGCAGGCACCGTGCTGCGCTGGGGTTGGCCAAAGACAGCGATGCGATAGTCCTGGTCGTCTCCGAAGAGACCGGGCGAGTATCGGTCGCCTGCGAGGGCCAGTTGTATCTTGGTCTGTCCCACGAAGCGCTGGATGCTCTGCTGTTGGGCTTGCTGGCGCCTAGAAAAATGCTGCGGAAGCCTCTCCGCGGCGATAAGGAAGCACTGGATGATGATATCTAACCCCACGCGAACTGACGTCGTCACCGAGATATGAGCAAAGCACCGCAATCTACAGATGCGCCTCGATTCAGCCGCGAGTGGTGGCTGGAATCAGCCAGAATCGCCTTCTGGGTGATGATAGTCACCGTTCTGATCTGGATCTACGCCGATATGGAATTCACCCAGACCGCCGATGTCGCGATGACGGTCCGTCTGAACACGGCAGGATCGCCCGATACCGTGGTAACTTCAAAACTTGTCACCGACGTGACGTTCAAGCTTCGCGGAAGCCGCAGCGACCTCGACCGGTTCGCCAAAAAGTTTCGCGGTTCTGTCATTAATTTCGACCTCAGCACCCTGCCGAGTTTTCACCCCGAGCTCGGGCAGGCGATTCCTTCGGTCTTGGCGCTGGAGTCCGTTACGGATGTGCAGGAATGGGGCCTGAGCGTCAAGTCGAGCAGCCCCGATACCATAAGCGATATCAACATCGAGAAACTCCAGACCAGGGAACTGCCCATCGAGTTCATCTTCAAAGGCGCCGAACTCGCCGGGCCCCTGAAGGCCGCCGTCGAAGTCCTGGCTCCGCCCAGCTTCTGGACCAGCATAGGGCGCAATCCAATGATCCGGACCGTCGAGAAAGACCTCTCCGGCCTGCCCGCGGGCGAGGAGCATAAAGTCAAATTCCAACTGATACCCGCCCTCGGCGCCGAACCCGTAAAGCTGAAGACAGATACAGTAACCGCCAGCCTCCAGGTTGTGCGCAGGATGGCTGCAGCCACCGAAATCATTCCCATAACCGTCAAGATCATAACGCCGGCAGAGTGGATCGAAACGGGTCTCTGGGCTCAGTACAAACTTGTCCGCAGGGACCGCATCGAGTGGAGCACTAAGATCACCGTAACCGGTCCGCGCAAGGACATCGATATACTCAAGGGCGACAAGACAAAAACCGTCGACGCATACATCGTCCTGACCGATAGCGACAAAGAACCGATAGACAGTTGGTCGGCACGCAAGGTCACTCTTCGCTTCCCGCCCGGACTTCAGATCCAACTCGCTTCGGGACAGGTCGAACCCACCGTGCAGTTCCGCCTCGAAAAACGAGTCACCACAACGCCATGATTCCAGGCGCCCCCCGGCCGGATGCGGCGGGTGTCACATTTGGTTCACACTTTCCGAGCCGAACCCCTTATCGCTCAGAGGCCGGCTGTATTGCCAAAATGCAATCATGACAACGCTATCATCCAGCCGGATACGCACTTATATACATATCCATATCGCCCAATCTGACCTATTGACCGCTGGCGCCATGTGTCACACTCGCGAAAACTGTGAACTTCCCATCCGCTCGATAAACCACCACAATCGACCAGTCGAAATGCTATAACTGCTTATCTGGCAAGCTGTTGCATAGCTTTCCGGTTGCCGTTTGACAACCGCCGTTTTGCCGGTATATGTCACACCCCCTTCTTCTGACCGTAATGCTTTGTTGAATATAGCCTTAAGCTGCGAGCTATCGGCTACTTGCCCTGAGTTCCGCCGAAGGGTCAGCTATCGGCCGCAAGCGGCGCACAAGACCGGATTCCATACAGGTGGGCAAATTGTTGGATAAAAGGGGACAGGCTGCTTTATAGGACAAAACGGGATTGCACCCGCCGACCCGCCGATGGCGGCGAGGAATAATAATCTTTCCCGATCTCCCTTGCCGCGTTAGAATTACCGGTCCATCCTGACACTCACGAACACTCAGAGAAAGGAATTGAACATGTTTAGAAGAACATTCTTGTCCGTGGCGCTCGTTCTTGCGATTCTGGCCGGTCCGTTGATGGCGGCGGATATCGTCCGCGTGGCGTGCATCGGCGACAGCATCACCGCCGGAGCGGGCATTCGCGATCGGAATATGCATTATCCCGCTCAGCTCGGACGGCTGCTCGGCGAGGGATACAAAGTGATAAACTGCGGTAACAGCGGTTCGACGCTGCTGAAGAAAGGCGACAAACCGTTCTGGAAACAGCGCCAGTGGAAAGCCGCCCTCGACTTCAATCCCAACATCGTGGTGATCGAACTCGGCACGAACGATTCCAAGCCGCAGAACTGGAAACTCAAAGACCAGTTCGCCGCCGACTACAAGGACATGATCGCCCAACTGCAAAAACTGCCCGCCAAGCCGAAGATATTCATCTGCAAGCCCGTCCCCGCCTTCCCGGGACGATGGGGCATAACCGACAAGGTCATCAGCGAGGAAGTCATTCCCATCACGCTCCAGGTCGCAAAGGAAACGAATTGCCCGGTGATCGATCTGTACAAGGCGCTGACGGGCAAGAAAGAAATGTTCCCCGACACGGTGCATCCCAACGCGGCCGGTGCGGGCGTGATGGCGGCTGTGATCGCCCAGGCGATAACGGGCAAGGGCGCCCCCGCTGCCGCCGGCGGCGACTCGTTCTTTAACGGTAAGGACCTGAAAGACTGGACCGCCAAGAAGTCCCGCAACACCCCGAGCCTCTGGTCGGTCGGCATGCCCAAGATCGATCCGAAGGACCCCAAGCGCCTGATCGTGGTTCCCGGTGGCGACGCGATGATAAACACGCCCGCCGGGCACGGTAAGAGCCTGGATTTCTACAGCGGAAAGAAGCACGGTGACGGGATAATCGCGCTCGAGGTGATGGTGCCCAAGGGTTCAAATTCGGGGATTTATGTCCAGGGCGAATATGAGATACAGGTCCTCGACAGTTACGGGCGCAAGAAGCTCGGCGGTGGCGACATGGGTGCGGTCTACGGCGCGGCGCCCCCGAAACTCAACGCATGCAGGAAGCCCGGCGAGTGGCAGACATACGAGATCCACTTCAAGGCCCCCAGGTTCGACGCCAAAGGCAAGAAAACCGCCAACGCCCGCCTCGAAAAGGTCATCCTGAACGGTAAATTGATCCAGGAGAACATCGAACTCAAAGGCCCCACCCCCGGCGGCGTTGACGGCAAGGAAAAAGCCCAAGGCCCCCTCATGTTCCAAGGCAACCACGGACCGGTAGCCTACAGGAACATAAGAATCAAACCGCTGAAGTAGCGAATCGGTTCTGCGTCGAGTACAAATTGTTATCGGCGTCTGTCTGTCCGAGGAATCGACCCATGACAGGCTTTGTCCAGAAGAATGGAATCTTTGTTCCCGCCAAGAAGCTTGATCCGGTTCTCGTATTTATTGACGAAACCTACCTGCCCGGTCGCACTGCGATTGTGCAGGCGGCCGTTGCGTTTACGAGACAGGCATATAGGGACCTGATCGTACCTGAATGCGGTAAGTTGTTAAAACAACTAGGCCCAGATGCAAAGGAATTCAAAGGCTCTAATCTTAGCAAGGGTAATAGGGCGATTTACCAGCAGTTTCTTGAGCGGGTCACTGGTGTGGTGGGGGCTATTGCCGAAAAGGCTCCGCTCCGCGCTGTAGTGTCAGTGGACTCTGTTGAGCCATATTCTGGGGATAATTTCAATTTTGTCGATGGCGGGGTTAGGAAAGCTCTCAATGCGTTTGGAATATCGAATATTCCGAAATGTGTTGCCGAGTTTAGTCGTCAGATGCTCTGGTTGCGCTACCATCTTCCGAAGATTATCCCTGAAGGTCTGGCGAACGAATTGACCATAACCTTCGACAATCAGCACAAGTATGCTAAAGAACTGCGAAATCCGATAGCTACTGGACTGGTTGATCAACCTCGCTCACTTCGGCCTTTGAGCGATCTTCTGACACCTTTTGCAAACATACTGCTTCAAGGTGCGCTCGAGCCGTCAACTGGCCCGGTAAAAGTTGAGAAGTTTGATTTCTTATGGTCTGAGGAGAGCTTTGGAGTTCAGGCGGCCGATCTGCTGGCAAATCTTACATACCATGGGCTGCGTTACGAACACGGTTTCCAAAACAAGAAAACGAAATTGAAGCGAGACATTCTCTACGATTTCATACCTGAAGCCATAACGTGCGCCGAACTGCAATCTGGGTTGAGCAAAGTTGGGGATGACCTTGTTTGTGTGAATCCACAGCTTCTTATGACAATGCAACTAAACCCCGGTGAGTGAGTGTTCCTTACTGTATCTATCATGCCTGCTCCCTGGGATCTGACGGAGCGGTGTCGCAATTTCAAGTTTGAGGCGTCTTGGACTGTCGTGGCGGCAAGAACGTGCAAATAAGCCGCGCTGGAATGAAAGTAGTTGACACGCCATGCGAGGGCGTATATACTACATATGGTATCGATAGCACGAGATATACTCTATTTGTGGAGCGGTGTGCTGGTGAAGACAGGGATGTCTGATGCTCGCGTTTGTGACGACGAGGGGTCGTGGGGCTTCTGGTCTGCTTCTCCGAAACTCTTTCAATTACCGTGGCGTGCGGGGGTTTTCCCGTGCGTGTTATTTATCCTTTACCCGGCGTCTGTTCGATACGTATAATATCCGGTCCTTCTTCGGTGCGGATCTGAGAAAGGAAATCAATGTGATTGAACTACTCAAAAAGATCTTTTATGGTCGGGCATATCGCGAAGCGCTCGCGCGCTGGAAGCGGGCGGCAGGTGTGAAAGAACAGGTGGCTGGCATAGACAACATGGACTCCAGCCATCTTGGTGCGCCTAATGCTGCGTATTACGAAAACCAGGAACCACATGAGTTTGACGCAAAATTGAAGAATCTGCGAAAAAAAACCGACGCTTTGTTGCGGGAGCCGCTCTAACCATGTCCTTCGTCGGGGTTTGAAACTGAATGCCAGCCACAGAGTCCACATTGGCGGAAATCGAGATGCTTTTCCACGATTCATATCGTCCTGCGGTTGTGGCGCATATGGAATATGAAGTCTTCGCTAAAGTTCGGAACAAGAAGGCCCTTCAAGAGTTCGAGGCCGCCTTGTCACACCTGATGCATGCTTTGCTCGAGGATGATCGTTCAGAACTGGCCCACTTCAAAAGCCATTGCGATCGAGTTACAATCGAGACGACCGAGTATATCGCGGAATCGTATCTACTAATGCTCGGCTCTCGGATCGATTCATACTATAGGCATCCGCGGTTGGCTCGCCTTCTTTTCGTGGCCGCGCCTACACGCGCGTCGGAGGAATACGCAGAACTGCAAGAGATGAAGGATCTGGTTGCCGAAGGACGTCAGAACAAGGGGCACGACCACTCGATGCAGAGAAGCCTGTCCTGTTTCCAGAAGGCCGTGGAAATTGGGAAGCGTTTGGATCAATCAATTCCATTCAGTGCTTTCGGAGATCGCCTGTTCGCATTGATACTGTCTGTTGTCATGCTGGCTCTCGGCTATCTTTTGGGACTCTTCACCTGAGTCATAGTCGGAGCCCAAGAGGGGGCCGCCCAGCGCGAAAGTCGTTGACGAACTGGCGAGGTGAAGAGATACTGACGTTTGCCCTCCCGGAGTGGTTTTGGGCGGAAGCTATATGGAACATGCCGGTTTATACCGCAATATTGCGTATCGGAGATTCACCATGAATCGTCGTGAATTCTTGAAGAATGCCGGTACGCTGGCTGCTGGATTGTCGCTGTTTGGCGACGGCGGGGCGGCGGGCGCTGCGGGCAAGGTGGTGCGGCCTAACATTATCTATATCATGGCTGACGATCTGGGTTACGGGCACCTGGGATGCTACGGGCAGAAAGAGATCGAGACGCCGAATATCGACCGCCTGGCGGCTGAGGGGATTCGCCTGACGGACCACTACGCCGGATCGGCCGTCTGCGCTCCGTCGCGCAGCGTCCTGCTGACGGGCCTGCACAGCGGGCACTGCTACGTTCGCGGTAACAGGCCCCTTCCTGTCGAGGGCAACGTTCCGATCCCGGCCGATTCGCAGACGTTCGGTACGGTGATGCAGTCGGCGGGGTACGCCACGGCGTGCATCGGCAAGTGGGGGCTGGGTTATCCCGGTTCGTCGGGCGATCCGACCAGGCAGGGCTTCGACCACTGGTTCGGATATAACTGCCAGCGACAGGCCCACTCTTACTATCCGACCCACCTGTGGCGCAACGAAAAGAAGGTCATGCTGCGCAACACCGGCGGGGCGAAGAGGGATTACTCGCACGATCTCCTGACGGCTGAGGCGCTGAAGTTCATCCGCGATCGCCACAAGAAACCGTTCCTGCTCTATCTGCCCTACACGATCCCGCACGCGGCGTTCCAGGTTCCCGACCTGGGCGTGTACGCCGACAAGTCCGGTTGGTCCGGAACGAAGAAGGCCATCGCCGCGATGATCACTCGTATGGACCGCGACGTCGGGACGATTCTGAAGCTCGTCAAGGAACTGGGCGTCGACGATAAGACCCTGGTGATTTTCACGAGCGATAACGGATGCGCCGGCGGGGGGCTGCACAAACTGTTCAAGGGGTCGGGCCCGCTGCGGGGCATGAAGGGCAGTTTGTACGAAGGCGGTATTCGCACGCCGTTTGTAGCCCGCTGGCCCGGCAGGATCGCCAAGGGCTCCGTCAGCGCGCACCGGTCGGCGTTCTGGGACATGCTCGCGACCTTCGCCGAGCTGGGCGGGGCCAGGGTGACCAGGGAGACCGATGGTATCTCGATGGTCCCCACGCTGCTGGGAAAACAGCAGAAGGAACACGAATATCTCTACTGGGAGTTCGGTAAGTTCCGCGCCGTGCGGATGGGCAAGTGGAAGGCCCTGTCGGCTGGAGGCAAGCTCGCGCTTTACGATTTGGACAAGGACATCGGCGAGACTACCGACCTGGCGGGCGACCACCAGGAACTTGTCAAGCGGATGAAAACGATCATGTCCGCCTCCCACCGCGACACGCCGTGGACGACGTGGAAGTACACCGGTCCGACGCCCAAAGACCAGTCGAAACCGCGGAAGAACAGGAAAAAACGCAAGAAGCCCGCGCAGTAGAGTAATCCCGGGGTGAGTGACCTTTTTTTCTGGCGAAAACGTAGCTCCACGGTATTGTGAGGAAAGTTTTTGCCGAAAGTCGTTTAGCCCGAAGGGCTTATATTCGACAGCCCAGGGCAGAGCGTAGCGCCGCCCTGGGTCACGAATGCATTTAAGAAGCAAGTCGCCACTAGGCAATTGGTGTCTTAAGGAATGTTGGATCGCTCTGAAATGTTGGAGGTAGGAACAAATGAAACGGTTGATTGTGGGACTTCTGTTCGTTATCCCGACCGCTACAGTAGCGTCGGCGGGCATGTTGGACGTTAATCTTGTTGTCAATGGCGATGCGGAGACCGACGACACCAGCGGGTGGACGAGCAATACGGGACTCGAAACCACTTCCGCTGCGGCCGCGGGAAGCGCCGGATTACCTGTCGGTACGAGTATAGGTAGTTACTCTTTCACCGGTGCTTTAGGGGGAAATCCCGAGAGCATGGCCCAGTCGATCGATGTATCTGCGCTGGCCGGGAGAGTTGATTCCGGCGAGATCACCAGCCACTTCAGTATCCTCCTGCAGTCACGTTCGGCGGACACAGCTGACGCGGAGTTACGATTCCTCAATGCGGTGGGAGGCATAATCCAGTCGGCCCCGTTCCAGGACCCGCCTACGGCGTCTACGTGGCAGTTATTCACCGATACCCGCCTGGCGCCCGTCGGTACGCGGGCGATCGAGATCGAACTGACCGGTACGCGCAGCGGTGGGGTGAGTACGGATGCTTTCTTCGACAACGTTACGCTGACGCTCACCCCCGAACCGGCTACGCTCGTCCTGTTGAGTGTGGGGGCCGTCGGGTTTCTTCGGCGCAGAAGACCGAGCAGGACCTGAGTTTCCAAAATTCTGAGTTGAGGGGATGCAGTTTCAGCCCAAAGAGATGGACATTCGGGAGGCTGTTGTTGATATACTGTTACCGCTAGCTATTAGCTGACAGTTGGAATCCAAGGAGCCAGGGTATGAAAGTGCGAATGTCATTATTGGCGATGAGTTGTTTGGTGTTTACGGTCTCATTTTCGGTCCGGGCGGGATCGCCGGCGGCTGAGGTGCTGATCAAGCATGGGGTGCGAGAGATTGTTTTCGCCGAGCGTGCTTTCGGCAGGGATGGGCACTGGTACGCCAACTTCGCGTATTTCTACGACGGGCCGCAAAATCCCACCTATACAAACGGGTCGCGCCTGGCGAAACTTGATGTCAGGAGCGGGAAAGTCACCACGATCATCGAAGACAAAACCGGTTCGATCCGCGATCCGAAGGTCCACTACGACGCCAAAAAAATACTCTTTTCGTATCGCAAGGGCGGGACCGGTCAGTTCCACCTTTATGAGATCAACGTCGACGGGAGCGGGTTGAAGCAGTTGACCGGCGGGATCTACGACGACCTCGAGGCGACGTATCTGCCGGACGGCGGGATAGCGTTTGTCTCCGGGCGGGCGAAGCGATGGGTGAACTGCTGGCTGGTGCAGGTGGCGGTCCTCTATCGCTGCGACGGCGACGGAAAGAACATTCGCCAGTTGTCGGCCAATATCGAGCAGGACAACACCCCGTGGGTGCTGCCTGACGGGCGCCTGATCTTCACGCGGTGGGAATACGTGGACCGCTCGCAGGTCCGCTTTCACCATCTCTGGAGCTGCAATCCCGACGGTACGAACGCGGCGGCGTATTTCGGTAACATGCACCCCGGTTCGGTCTTCATCGACGCCAAGGCCATACCGGACAGCGACAGGGTGGTCTTCATAGACTCGCCCGGACACGGGGCCAGAGAGCATGAGGGTTATCTCTCGACGGTGACCGACAAGCAAGGCCCGGACGACAGGACGGCGATGAAGAGGATCGGAAATGTCAGGTGCCGCGACCCTTATGCGGTGTCGAAAGATTGTTTTATCGTGGCTTCCGACAAGCAGATTAACGTGGTTGACGCCTCGGGCAAGGTCATGCGCCTGCACAGTTCAAAGATTCAAGTCAGCGAACCGCGCCCGATCGTAAAGAAGAAACGCGAGCGGGTCATTCCTTCTCGAATCGACCTGTCGAAGGCCGCCGGTACGCTGGTCCTGAGCAACGTCTACATCGGGCGGAATATGGGCGGTATAAAACCGGGCGAGATCAGGAAACTCATGGTCCTCGAAACCCTGCCCAAACCCCTGAACTACGGTAACGGTTATCACGATTTCATTCCGCTAAGCCACGGCGGCACGTTCACTCTGTCGCGGATACTCGGAACGGTTCCCGTCGAAACCGACGGGTCGGCGCATTTCGAGCTGCCCGCCAACCGCCCGCTGTTCTTCATCGCCCTCGATGAGAAAAACCAGTCGGTCAAGCGGATGCACAGCTTCCTGTCGGTCATGCCCGGCGAGGTCCTCAGTTGCGTCGGGTGTCACGAAGATCGCGTCAAGACGCCGGCCATCGCCGTCGGGCGCGTCGTCAGCGCGATGAAACGCCCGCCCAGCAAGCTCAAGCCCGTTCCCGGCGTTCCGTACACGATCGATTTCCCCCGCCACATCCAACCCATACTCGACAAACACTGCGTCAAGTGTCACAAGCCGGAAAAGCCCGACGGAAGGGTAATGCTCACCGGCGACTACGGGCCGATCTACTCCCAGAGCTACATGACCCTCACCACGACCGGTCCGGTTTCCGACGGCAGAAACGGGGTGGGCAACAGCGCGCCGCGCAGCGTGGGCGATTCGGCCAGCCCGCTGATGAAGATGCTCGACGGGTCGCACCACAAGGCCAAGCTGTCGGCTGACGAGATAGAGTTGATCCGCAACTGGATCCATACCGGCGCGCCGTATCCCGGTACGTATGCTGCGCTGTATACCGGCATGATCCGGCACAACACCATATCGAAGGAGTACCGCCAGGCCCGCGGGCCCGCCGCCGCCGCCTTCAAACGCAACTGCTCGAAATGCCACCGCCAACGATTGCCCGCCCCGGAACGAAACAGTATCGCCGGTACGAAGGACAGGAAAACTTATTTCTGGGACTCGCACATGGCGTTCAACCTGACCCGCCCGGACAAGTCGCCGCTGCTGATGGCGCCGCTGTCGAAGCAGGCCGGCGGTTGGGGAACCTGCAAGGCACGCGATAACAAGCCCGCCCAGATCGCGGCTGCAAAGCAGCTCTTCAGCGACACGAAAAACCCCGATTACCAGGCGATCCTGAAGATGATAGAACAGGTCAAGGCCTGCCTGGGCAAGAACAAGCGCTGGGACATGCCCGGTTTCAAACCGCATCGGTATTACGTGCGAGAGATGAAGCGTTACGGGATCTTGAGCGAGGCTTTCGACATCGACCGCGATAAAATCGATATCTTCGAGCTCGATCGGCGCTACTGGGAGTCGTTCTGGTGCTACCCCAAAGGCGGCGGACCGAAGCTCTATCCCAACAAGAAGATGCACCGCATGCTGATCTCGCCCAGGGCGGATATCCCCTGGGCAAAGGACCTGACGAAGATCCAGTAGTCTCGGTAGAGCAATCGCACAGCCAGCGCCGGCGACGGCTTAATATCCAACACTACTTCGCGAAGCGATGCTTCGCTACGAAGTGCAGGCAGCCGGCAAGGTCCAGCTTAACCATTTTTCGCAGTCTGGTATGGCGTGCCGGGAAGCGGCGTTTGGTTCAGGCCCGAAGGGCCGCCCATATCTTAGCCGGGGCCGCAAGGCCCCGGTATGCATCCTCTAATATCCTAAAGCCCCGAAGGGGCGACAGAAGCGTGCATTCGCAGACCAACGCCTCCGTCGCCCCTCTGGGGCTTTGGGATAGTATGACATATATACCGGGCCCTCCCGAAGATTGTGCAACAAGCCTCCTGATTCTTGCTAAGCCGCAAGCGGCCCGACTCCAGGTTTGAGTCCCATATTTGCCCGCCTGTATGGAATCCCATCTTGTACGCCGCTTGCGGCTTAGCAGCTTATTTTTCGATACGGTACAGGTGCGTGTCGGTCCGCAGGAAGATGGCTTTTCCGGCGATGGCGGGCGAGGCCATTATGCGGCTTTTACCGAGCTTGTTGGCGGCCAGTTCCTTGTACGTTCTGCCCGGCTGGATCACCGTCGCGCCCTGGCGTTCGTTGAAGATGTATATCCGCCCGTCGGCGTAAAGCGGTGAGGCCGAAAAGGCGCTTCCAATCCTCTCTGTCCAGACGGTCTTGCCCGTCTTGGCCTCGAAGCAGACGATGTAACCCCGATGGGTCATCCCGTAGATCAGGTCGTCGACCGACAGGAGCGATGACCTCTGGGGCGCGTTCTTCTTGACCTTCCAGGCGATTGTGGCGGCGGGTTTGTCTCCCTTTACGGTTGGTTTGACGGCCCACAACTGCGGGCGGGAGCAGTCGGTGACAACGAAGATAAGCCCGCCGGCGAAAACCGGCCTCGGGATCAGCGAGAACCCGGGAGCGGTGGATATCTTCCACAGCTCTTTTCCCGTGTCGCCGTTGTAGGCGATGATGGCGTGGGCGCACGGTGCGATCAACTGCTTTTGCCCGGAAACTTCGATGACCGTCGGCGTGCAGAACCCTTTCCGCGTGTCGTATTGGACCTTGCTGTAGTCGATTCCGCGGTTGGTCTTCCAGACGGTCTTGCCCGTTTTCCTGTCCAGCGCGATGATGAACTGCACGTCGCAGCCGTCCATGGGCATGATCAGCATCGATCCGTAAGCGATCGGCGAGGCGCCCGGGCCCATGTCGTGGTCGCAGTTGATATCGCGCCTCGACCAGATAGTCTTGCCCGTCTTGGTGTCGAGACACGCCGTTCCGTACGTGCCGAAAGTTACGTAGACCCTTCCGGCCTCGATTACCGGCGTGGGCGACGCGTAGCTGTTGAGCGGGTTCTTCCGCCCGGGCTTTTCCACGTCGAAGAGCTTGATGTCATGGACGATCTTACCGCTCTTGCGGTCGACGCAGACGGCGTAGAGTTCCTTGCCCTTGTTCTCGGCGGTGGTCATCCATATCTGGTCGTCCCAGATCACCGGCGAAGACCAGCCCTCCCCGTGGACGGCGGTCTTCCACGTGATATTTTCAGTTTCGGACCACTTGAGCGGAAGGCCCGTGATATTCGAGTGCCCGTTACCGGACGGTCCGCGAAACTCAGGCCAGTTCCCGCCCGCCGGCGGGGGGCCTGCAAGAACCGCCAGCAATGCTATAAACGCGGCGTTTGTTATCATGGTAAGGTCAGCCTCCAACTCGTGGTTTACCCGCGCAACTGCGCCGGGAGTGTGCAGTGATTATATAGAAATCGACGCCCCAGACAAGCGAGGATTCGCCTTGGCGCCGGGCAATCGCATCTGGATATCAAGTTCGCCAAAAGCGGAAGAAGGCAAATCTAAAATCTAAAATCCCAAATCCCAACTCCAAAATCAAACCCCCTCTCCTTCCGTATACATACATACTGGCGAATGAGGGTAAGGGCGACCCGCCGGTCGCCCCTACAACGATCAATGGTCCCCGTCGGCGGTCATTGGGGCCGTTCATTGGCGGATACAAATCGGCGGTGACAACACGCATCAATCGGACAAATCCCGTAGGGGCGACCGGCTGGTCGCCCATTGTTCATGCAGGACAAACGATGTGGCAACGCAATTACCACGACCACATTGTCAGGTTTTGCCCCGAGGGCCTACGGTTTGGTGAACCTGCGGTTTGTTCTTGTTGTGGTGGACACGAACCTCTATAAAGGAAGATATGGGGTTATCAGGAATGGGCGCATCGGCACAACTTGCCAGGGAAATAACCCCAAAAGTATACTGGAATCCTGCGCCTACGACCGTGACGGTGATTAACTGGTTGGCCCTGGAAAATAATGACACGACAACTCAAATTGCTGATCGGTACAGGAATCGCGGCGGCGATTTTATGGCGTGTGGAGCTTGAACTCCACGGCTGGGATGGATTGATCTGGATCGGTTACTTCCACTGGGCGATTCCCGTCGGGGCCGTTTTGTTCCTGGGCTGGCTTTTCTCGTTCAGTCCGATTGTCGGCAAGATCAGACGCGGGGCATTCGTTCTGACGACCGCCATCGTCAGCATCATCTGGTTTCAGGTTGTCATGTTTGCACTATACTACCATTTCAACACTGGCCCGAGCGCCTTTGTAGAGGTGCTGAGCTTGGGTGACAAGACTTACACACTGTATGCAAACACAATCCATGCGGTTGTGCCCGCGACCCCACTCATCTTTGCCGGACTACTCTGCGTGTTTGGATTGACACCTAAAGCCAAAGACCTCACGCTGGGGGTCCTCGTCTATATTCTGGCCTGTCCGGTGTCCATTGTGATTCTTGCCGTGCTCGATCATCGAGGCGGAGTTGATGCAATACACACGATCAAGAGTGGAGTCATCATACCATTCTTGGTAATCGGATTAGGGATTCTAGTTCCGAAGAAAGAGAAGGGTCAACATTCCCCTGCAGGCGACGTCCTGAAGACCGCGCCTGAGGAGTAACGTTCGACGGAAAAAGGGTGCAGGAACATCCGGGGCTCAGGGTGGCTCAGGCCTCCGGGCGAGATGCGATTTCCCTGCCGCCTGGTGCCTTACTCTCTTCGCGGGTTTGCGGTGACCTTCACGCTCGCCAGGTAGATGCTGGTTCTGCCTTCGTGGCTGGCGTAGTAGCTGACCCACAGCACGCCGCCGTGCCATAGCAGCCCGGGATAGCTCGTGTCGCCTCCGCTGGGCAGCTTGAGTACATCGCCGATCTTGCCGCTGTCAACGTCGAGGCCGAACAGGGCGGTGTGCGTTTTGGGTTTAAGAAACCGCCCGGCGCCGATCCACGCCCCGTTTGGCAGGCGGATCATGTTCGGACCGCCAACGTATCTGCCCAGATCGCGCCAGGTCCATTGCTTGTAAGGCGGGCGAGCCTTACCTATCAAAGCCGATCCCCGGCGCCGCTGCAGGCAATAGGATGTTCCGTCTTTGGTGAACCGCAGAGTTGCTTCGTTGGGCGTCCCCTTATCGCACATCGGCGACAGCAGCGTCCTGTAGTCAAGAGCGTTGTCGGTGACCAGCAGCGAGGTCTTGCCCGGGTAGTTGTAGTCCACGGCGTAGCCCCTGGGCCCATGCCACGTGATGCGCCATATCCATCGCTTCGGATCGCCCACGAGTTTCGGCGCGGTCCACGAGGCCCCATCCTTCGAGAACGACACGAAGCTGCCCGTGGGCGCCGATTCGCGGGCCTTTCTCGGCGCGGCGCCTCCGAGGATCATCAACCGCCCGTCGGGCATCCGGGAGATCTTCGCGTCGCGGAGGTCCATGCCCTTCATGGCGAGCAGCGCCGCCGACTCCCACGCCTTGAAGTCGCTGGAGACCAGGATGCGGATCTTCCCGTCCGGCGAGACGTGCCCGTCGCCCTCGCGAAAGACGCAATATATGCGCCCGTCGAAGGCGATCAGATCGGTAAAGGCGTTGTGCTTTCCCTTGTCCCATATTTTCCTGGCCGACAGGAGCTTCATGGCGATGCGCGGTTGTGTGGCTGGGGCAGTCGCCGCCGTTTTAGCGCCATACGCCGCACCGACGCCGCAGATGATCGCCATCACGACCAGGCTCAATGAAAACACTATCGCGATTGCCCGAGCGAAAGTCTCCTGGTTCCGCATACCCAAACTCCTTGCTGTCAGTCGGGCCGATCCGATTCGCCAGCGGCACGGTCGCCTCTGGGCCTGAATTCGAGGCGGGCGCGATTAACGTCCGGATAGATACCGAATATCCTGTTGAGATGCGTCAGGTTCAGCACGTCGACGATGCGGCTGTGAACGTCGGCGATTTTCACTTCCCCTCCGGCGGTTTTGGCGCGTTTATGCAGTCGCAGCAGGACGCCGAGGCCCCAACTGGAGATATACGTGAGCTTCTTGCAGTCGATGATTATCTTCGTCACTCCACTTTCGATCAGCTTGATTATCCGATCGACGAATTCCTTACTGGTGTGCCTGTCGATCCCTCCGTCAGCGGAGATGATCAGCACATCGTTATCGACTTCATGATAGTAGAATTCCATGGGCGTATTCTACCGGACCGTTTGAGAGATGTCGATAACCGTGTGATTCTGCGGTAACGTAAGTGTCCTGTAAATTGTCGTCAAAGATTGGCCTCCAACGGTCTGGATGGCGAAATTTGCAACGGAAAGGCGACCAATCTGCGACCAAAAGGCCCGTTGTTGACATAAAGAATGTGAATGAAATCGTTTAGGGTCAGAGGAGTCGCTACCGGTACGGTTTTGCTTCCCGCCTTTACGGGTTTTCGGCTGCCCAACTCGCTCTCGCAGCAAGAAAAACACTTGAAAATGAGCAATGCTATAGCTAGAATTCAAGCATGAATTACAAGGCACGGATAGTTACCGAGAAACTGCGTCAGATGGTTGAGCGGTTTGCAGTGGTTGTGGTGTCGGGCGCCAGGCGGGTGGGCAAGAGTACGTTGCTGGAGCATGCGTTTGACGGTTGGCAGGCGGTAGTGTTTGATCCGGTGGTGGATGTGGGCAATGCGCGTCAGGATCCGGACTTATTCCTGGACAATCATCCGGCGCCGCTGATCCTGGATGAGATTCAGTACGCTCCTGAGTTAGTGGCCGCGATTAAGCGGCGTGTGGATCGAACCCGACAGCCCGGACAGTACGTCCTGACCGGTTCGCAGCAGTGGTCAGTTTTGAAATCGGCCAGCGAGTCACTTGCGGGGCGTGCGGTTTTTCTTGATCTGGAGGGGTTCTGCCTCGCCGAAATCGCTGAGGCGACAACGGATGGACATTGGCTCAAGCGGTATCTTGACGACCCTGATGACTTTGTAGCCGACCCGCCGGAGAGGCTGCCGGCGGGTAAGACGGTGTATGAACAGCTCTGGCGGGGGTTCATGCCGGAGGCCGATTCGCTGGAACTCGATTGGCTTGGCGAGTTTCACCGGGCGTACCTGCGGACGTATATCGAACGGGATGTTCGACTACTCTCGGACGTTAGCGATTGGCAGCAGTTTGGGCGGTTTGTGCAACTGGTCGCGGCGCTGACGGCCCAGGAGATTAACTATTCCCAGTTAGGTCGCGAACTTGGTGTAACGCAGCATACAGCCCAGCGTTGGCTGGCGATGCTTACGGCGACATTCCAATGGTTCGCGGCGCCGGCGTATCATGGCAACACGATAAAGCGGATCAGCAGCCGCCCGAAGGGCTACATTGCCGACACCGGTCTGGCGTGCAGCCTGCAAATGATATCGAGACCACAAATGCTGGGCGGGCATCCGATGGCCGGGGCGCTGTTCGAGACGGCTGTTGTTGCTGAAATCCGAAAACTGTCCGGTACGTTGGCGACTCCGCCAAGCTTGCACCACTGGCGCAGCCACGGTGGCGCGGAGGTTGATCTGCTGCTGGAGCGGGACGGGAGGTTTTATCCGATAGAGGTCAAGCTGGGTTCTCGTCCCTCCAAGGGTGATCTGCGAGGCATCAAGGCGCTGCGGAGCACGTATCAGAAGCTCAACATCGCCCCTGGTCTGGTCATCTGTCCGACGGAGCGTTTCATGCGACTCGACGACACGGAATGCGCTTTCCCCTGGGATACGCGATGAATCCTGTGATTCTTTGATCTCGGCGCGGGTGGTGGTTGTTCGGTACAATAGTTCTCAGGTGCGTGAAGATCGTCGCGCGGAAATGAGGCAGGAATTCTATGGCGGTTTCGAGAGTCGCGGACACGATGGCGTGGGGTTGTGTGCTGGCGAGTTTGTTGGCGTTTGCGTCGCCGGTCCGGGGCGCCGATGCGGCGAGGTTGTGGGTCGAGGCTGAGAGCTACGTTTCGCAGAAGGGATCGACTACCAAGAGTTTTTCGATGCCGAATGCGTCAGGCGGCGCGATCGTCAATAGCAGTTGGGGCGCCAGGAAGGGACACTACCTTCGCTACAAGTTGACCCTTCCGGTCAAGATGACCAGGGTATACGTGACGCTGAAATACGCCCGGGCAATGCCCGGCCCGGCGAGCGTGGAGATCGTCTGCGACGGAAAGGCCGTCCGCCTTCCGCTGCAGTCTACCGGCGGATGGGGATTCAAATCCTCCGGATGGCGACTTGCCCAGGTTGAGTTTCCGGCGATGTCGGCGGGAGCCCACGCGCTGGAGATTCGGTCGCTGAAGGATGGGGGTAATGTCAACTTCGACGGTTTCTTCGTGTCCGAGGCGCCCGACAAGGGCCCCAAACCCAAAGCGGCGCCGCAGGCGGATATCAAAAAGCTGCTGGCCCCGTACATCGACAGGATCAAACGCATCGTTTTTACCAAGCATTTTGACATGGGCGGGTCGCACTACGCCTACACTGACGCCGTGAGCAATGAAGATACTCTCAATCCCTCCGGAAGAGTAAAGGAGTTCAATTTCAAGGGCGGATCGAGCCTGTGCCTGTTGGAAATCGGCAAGGATTACGCCATTAAGGAGACGACGCTTCTCGACGATAAAGACGGCGTGTTCCGCGACCCGGACGTGTCGTACGACGGTAAACGGATACTGTTTTCCTGGAAAAAGTCAGCACGCGGCGACGACTATCACCTGTACGAGATGGACGCGGCGACGCGAAAAGTCCGCCAACTGACTTCCGGGCTTGGACTGGCGGATTACGAGGGGATCTACCTGCCCGACGGGAACATCATGTTCAGTTCCACGCGGTGCTTTCAAAACGTGGACTGCTGGCACGTGAGCGTGTGCAACATGTACCTGATGAACGAGGACGGAAAGCACATGCGCCGGATCGGGTTCGACCAGGTGCATACCAACTATCCCCAGGTCCACCCGACCAGCGGGCTGGTTACATACACGCGATGGGAATACAACGACCGCGGGCAGATCTATCCCCAACCGCTGTTCCGCATGCACCAAAACGGCGCCCAGCAGACCGAGTTTTACGGTAACAATTCGTATTTTCCGACAACGATTCTGCACGCGCGCGGGATCCCCGGCACGGGCAAGGTGCTGGCGGTGCTGTCGGGGCACCACACCCATCAGCGCGGAAAGCTTGCGATTATCGACCCGTCGAAAGGGCGCCAGGAGACCAGCGGCGTTATGCTCGTCGCTCCAGTTAAAAAGCTGAAAGGCGTGATAAAGATCGACAGCTACGGGCAGCGAGGCGACCAGTGGCAGTATCCCTATCCGCTCGACGAGAAGAACTGCCTGGTGACCTTCCGCCCGCAAGGGGCGAAGAAATTCGGGATCTATTTCATGAATATCGACGGTCAGCGAGTCCTGCTGGCCGACGATCCGAAAATCTCGTGCAACCAGCCGATTCCTCTGGCGCCGCGCCGGTTACCGCCCCAGCCGAACTATCCGATCGACTGGCGAAAGAAGACAGGGACCTTCACCATTCAAAACATCTATCACGGTCCGGGCCTCAAGGGCGTAAAACGGGGAACAATCAAGAAGGTTCGAGTGGTGGCGCTGGATTTCATGGCTACGGATATCGGGCGGAAGCACGGACCGTCGACCATCAGCGATCTGGCTGCATGGGACGTGAAGATCGTCCTTGGCGAGGCCCCGGTTTACGAAGACGGATCTGCCGCCTTCGAAGTTCCAGCGCGCACGCCGGTCTACTTCCAGGCGATAGATGCAAACGGGCACGTGGCACAGACGATGCGATCCTGGTCGACGCTGATGCCCGGCGAGGTGTTCGGATGCATAGGCTGCCACGAGGACAAAAATGAAACCGTAGCGGCCAACAAGGCGGTGACAATGGCCCTGAAGAAAGGCGTCAAACCGCTTGAGCCCTTTTATGATATAACGGGTAAGGGTTTCAGTTTTCCGAAGATGATCCAGCCGATTTTCGACGCCAAATGCGTAAAGTGCCACAAGGGCGGAAAGACCGAACCGCCCGACTTGAGCGCCGCGCCGGTCTGGGACAACGCCGCGCGCAAGTTCTGGAACCGGTCGTACCAGGAATTGATATCCAAGGACCGCCCGCGCGGTCCGGCCAATGACACGCAACAGCGGCTCGGAGTCATTGCGGAGAAGTCCAAATATCTGAACTGGATAGGCCGCTGGTCCGTGCCCGTGATGATCCCTCCGTATTCCCACGGTTCATCGTGCAGCCCTCTGGTCGCCCTGCTGACGAAGGGTCACCCGTCTTCGCTTCCGGCTTCGTCGCGGCAAGCCCAGGTGAAGATGACGCGCCAGGAAATGGATAAGATCGCCTGCTGGATCGATCTGGCGCTGCCGCATTCGGGCGATTGGACCGAAGGGATGAAACCCGAAGACGCCAAGCTGTACATGAAGACCCGCAACCTGCGAACGGTTTGGGAAAAGCAGGAAGCCGAGAATATCAAAGAGTACATCAAGTCGCAAAGCGCCGACGGTAACGGCGAACGTTAAACCCGCCTTTAGTAGGCAGGCGGGTCACTGTTCCTTGCCCATCGGAATAACGCTTGCTTCGATCTCGGCCAGGCGTTTTTTCGCCAGGGCTTCCATCGCCTTGACTCGCTCGGGATGTTTGGCGCTTACGTCGGTGGTCTCTTCGATGTCTTCAGCGATATTGAACAGCACCGGACCTTTGCCCTTTGTCTTTAGCCGGGCGCCTCTGCGATCGAGAAAGAGTTTCCAGTCGCCTACGCGGATCGCCTGGAAGCCCTGCGATCCGTGCCAGTAGAGCAGGTCCTTGCGAGCGTGTTCGGCGCCTTTCTTGCCGACGATAGTGTCCCACACGTTCACGCCGTCTATTACAGGCGATCCTCTCGATATGCTTTTCAGGTCGATCCCGCATACTCCGCTCAACGTCGGCAGCATGTCTATTGCGGCGATGATCTCGGCGCTCTCGCGCCCGGGCGGGACTACACCCGGCAAGCGGAAGATGCACGGCACGCGCGTGCCGCCTTCCAGCGCCGACCACTTCCGGCCGCGATACGGCTTGGCCAGCGACTCCTTCGTTCCCGGTTCGGGTCCGTTGTCCGACATGAACACGACGATCGTTTTCTTGTCGAGCTTCTCGGCTTCGAGTGTTTTCAGGATGTCGCCGATGCGCGAATCGAGTTCCTCGACCACGTCGCCGTACTTGCCGAATGCGGACTTGCCCTTCCACTCCGGATGCGGTTGGATCGGGAAGTGCGGCGCGGTGTACGGGATGTACAGGAAGAACGGATTGTCCTTGTTGTCCTTGATGAACTTGATCGACTCGGCGGTGAACTGTTCGGTCAGCAGCGGGTTCTTGAACGGTTTTTCCAGCAGTTCGTCGCCGCGCCACAGCTCCTTGGTCTGGTTGTTGGACTTGTTGATATAGTAGGTCGAGTCGAACCCCTGGCGGTGCGGCAGGAACGGCTTTTTATCGCCGAGATGCCACTTGCCGCACATACCGGTCTTGTAGCCGGACGCCTTGAAGATTTCGGCCATCGTCAGCGCCTTGGGGCTGAGGCCTTCGTTCCTGTTGATCATGTACCCTACGACGCCTTTCTTCCATCCGACTCGGCTGGGGTAGGCGCCGGTCATCAGCGCCATTCGCGACGGAGTGCAGACCGTGGCGCCGGCGTAGAAGCTTGTAAGGCGGATCCCGTCCTTGGCGAGCTGGTCTATCACAGGCGTCTGGATCTTCGGATGTCCGTAGCAACCCAGATCGTGGTAGCCCAGATCATCAACCATGATCAGCACGACATTCGGGCGATTCGCGATCTTGGCGGCGCGCAGTGCGGCTCCGGGCAGGACGAGTCCCGCGGCGGCGATACCAACGGTTTTCAAGAACGATCTTCGACCAGTCATATTGTTTTCCTTAATTCCAGCGGTCGTACGACGAAGAATCCGGTCCTGGCTCGACAGTGACCATTGTAGTGATCAACTGCTGTATTTCAATCGCTCGCGGTGTCGAACGGCGCGCGAGACCGCAAGCGGTTATCTGGCGCACGCGTTCTTGATGAAAATCGAGCATTTCCAGGGCTTTTCGTGTAGAGTTTGCGAATAACTCTTGCCTTATTGGAGATGGGAATATGAAGAGACGCGATTTCCTGAAAGCAGCCGGTATCGGCGGCGCCGCAGCATTAGTGCCCGGTATCTCCCGGGCGGCAAAGGCGGTCGATAAACCCAATATCATCTTCATCATGTCCGACGACCACACCTCCCAGGCCGTCGGCGCCTACGGCAGCCGCCTGGCCAGGCTCAACCCCACGCCCGTGATCGATACGCTGGCGAAAGAGGGAATGCTGTTTGAAAACGCGTTCTGCACCAACTCGATCTGCACGCCAAGCCGCGCGTGCATCATGACCGGGCAGTTCTCGATCAAGAACGGTGTGCTCGATCTCGGCGGCAGGCTCGCGCCGGAAAATCAGTATCTCGCAATCGAGATGAAGAAGGCCGGATACCAAACCGCGATGGTGGGCAAGTGGCACTTGAAGCAGGAACCGAATTTCGATTACTACAACGTCCTGCCCGGTCAGGGCAGCTACCACGACCCGGCGTTTCGCGAAAAGGCCGAAGGCAAGGCGTTCGGCAAGAACGTAGTCAAGATGAAGGGCCATTCGTCCGACTGCATTACCGATATAACGCTTAACTGGTTCAAGAACATTCGCGACAAGTCCAAACCGTTCTTCCTGATGCACCACTACAAGGCCCCGCACGATATGTTCAGCAACGCCAAGCGCTACGAGAAATATCTCGAAGACGTCGACATCCCCGAGCCCGAGAACCTCTGGAAGCAGCCGAAATTCGGATCGATCGCCACCCGCGGACACAACGATGAACTCCTGCCATACATCGGCACGTCGATAGGGCGGAGAAACCTGCGTCGCAACTACACCAAGTCGTGGGCCAAAGATAAAAGCCTCAGCGACACCCAGGCCAAACGCCTGGCGTACAACGTGTATCTCAAGAAATACCTCCGCTGCGTAAAGGGCGTCGACGACAACCTCAAACGCCTGCTGGCGTACCTCAGGAAAGAAGGCCTGATGGATAGTACCGTGATCATCTACACCGGCGACCAGGGCTTCATGCTCGGCGAACACGACTACATGGACAAGCGCTGGATGTACGACGAGTCGCATCGTATGCCCTTCCTGATCCGCTACCCCAAGACCATCAAGCCCGGCTCGCGGTCAGACGCAATCGTCGAAAATGTGGATTACGGCCCGACCATGCTGGACTTCGCCGGTGTCAAGACGCCCGATTACATGCAGGGCGGAAGTTTCAAGTCGATCTGCGAGACCGGTAAGGAGCCCGCCGGATGGAAGCAGGGGGCCTATTACCGCTACTGGATGCACATGGCCCATCACGACAACCCGTCGCACTTCGGTATTCGCACCAAGAAGTTCAAGCTGATCTTTTACTACGGCTGCTCCTCAAATGGCGGTAACCAGACGCCGCCCGGATGGGAACTCTACGATCTGGGCAAGGACCGCTTCGAGGTCAACAATGTTTACGATAATCCCGAGTATGCCGAGATTGTTGCCGCCCTGAAGGGGCAGTTGGCGGCGTTGCGCAAGAAGTATGGTGACACCGACGAGAAGTTCCCCGCAATGAAGAAGATCGTTGACGAGTTCTGGGATTACGGTCCGGGCGCCCGCAAACGCGCCATCGAAATATCACACGATATGCTCGAACGTAAAAAGAAGGGCTCCGCCTCGCGCCGGAAGAAGAAAAAGAAATAGCTCGAAAAATCCCAAAACTCCGACCAAGGATTTAGGTCCATCCTGCCTGAGACTCTGTTTGAACCCATTGTGGTATGCGTCCGGCTGTTTTGCCAAATGGGGGACTGAGGTGCATAGGGCCTATAAAAAGAGCAGACTTGGCAGGGGGAGGCCAAGTCTGCTTGGGTTTCAGCTGGCGGGGGGAGACCAGCTGAACAACGTAAAACATATTATGTACTAAATGATGAATAAGTCAATGCCTTTATGACTGTTTATTCTTATTTTTTACAAAAATTATTATTAGATGTACCGTCTTTACGGTTTTAAGGTTCATATCAATCAACCCAATTCATATACATGCAATCACTTACAAATCTGGTGACAGAAACCGATCGCGTCGGCCTGGTTGCCCAAATTATCCAAAAAAAATTTTATTAAGACCACAAATCTTGTGGATGATCCACTCAAGACCAATAATAATCTCAACGGATTATTGACCGCGTGGTTTCCGCAATCTCGACCGGAGTAAATGAGCATGTTGGAGAAGCTTCTTCCGATCGGAAGTAAGAGAAGAAGACTTGTCAGGAACATCTTCCTGGCGCGTGGAACCCCCGCCCGCCTCTCAAAGAACTTCGGAGCACCGGGCGATGGCGCTCAAAGAAAGATCGAGGCATCTATTGAAGCCAACTGCTTCGCGGACCATCCGGAGGGCTGTCTCCGGACGGATTCCGGCCGCAAGGATATGGAGGAACTTCTTTACACCAGGGTGGAAGAGACACGTCGCTTCATTGTCCCATGGCTGGATGCCGCCAGGCCCCTCAGCGGTTCGAGAATTCTCGAAATCGGTTGCGGTACAGGGACATCGACCGTAGCACTGGTTGAGCAAGGCGCGGAGGTGACGGGAATCGACATCAACGAGCGTTCGCTGAACGTTGCCAAAGACCGGCTCGGCGTCCACGGGTTGGATGCTTGTTTTCACCTGGTCAATGCTGACGAAATCGCAAACCGTTTTTCGGACAGGCATTTTGACTTCATCATCTTCTTTGCATCGTTGGAACACATGACGCATACCGAGAGAATGATTGCGATGAAGGATGCCTGGGATCTCCTTCCGACCGGTGGTCTGCTGGGCGTCATAGAGACGCCCAATCGCCTGTGGTACCATGACTCGCACACATCCCGCCTGCCCTTCTTTCAGTGGCTTCCGGATGATTTGGCCCTCGAGTATTCACGATTCAGCCCCAGGGACATCGTGCGGGACGTGTACACCCAAGGCGATAGAGAATCGCAACTTGCATTTCTGAGACTGGGCCGGGGCGTGAGCTTCCATGAATTTGAACTGACCATGAAACCGGTTTCGCAACTGCACGTTGTAAGCTGTAAGGCGAGCTTCTTCAGAAGGCGCAGCGTGTTGAATTGGCTGGCATGGCGATTTTCGACGGATCGTCGCTATGCATCCCTACTGGCAAGGGCCTGCCCGGGGCTTGACAGGGGGTTTCTGCAACCGTTCCTGGACATAATAATCCGGAAGGATTAGCGAGGCAACAGAGCGAAAGATTGAATGAAGAATATTCCAAGTAGTGCAAATGCACTCTTTCTGAGCCGGGAAGACGCTTTTGAGACGGCGGTTTGTCACGATGAAGCCGCAAGGCGAAGACGCTCTTGAGACGGCGAAGCCGCAAGGCGAAGACGCTCTTGAGACGGCGAAGCCGCAAGGCGAAGACGCTTGCAGATGGCGCGGAACCGCTATAGGATTGGACCGATGGCCCGCGATAGTCGTGGGCGCAACGCCATCTGGGAATCCCGGTTTTCGGCGATAATGAACCTGGAAGGTAAGAGATGAATATAAAAACTGTCTTGCGTGTGTTGACTTTAATTGTTGTCGTCGGCTGGTTGGCTTTTACGAGCCGGGTTCTGGCCGAAGACGAGGGCGGCGATCGGGTTTTTGACGCGTCGGCAGGGAGCAGAGCCATGTCAAAAGTATCCCAGTTAATAAGCGTGCCCGATGTCGCCGTTAATACGGCGGTCGGGCACTTGCCGCGTCTGCCTTCCCGTATTCCGGGCGTGTACCGTAATGGAATCAAGGGGCCTGATCTGCGCGTGATCTGGCCGGCCCCGACGGACAGCAGTCAAGCGCAGAAGGCGGGATCCTACACAATAACCGGTAATATCCCTGGTACGAAATTTCAACCCAAGGCTGTGGTGACTGTAAAAGCTCCGTCAAAAACGACCTCTGCCCCAAAACGCAAAATGGAGCCCTTTGCCCTGGGACAGGTCATTTTGAACCGGGATGCGAAGAACCGTGACACGCAGTTTATCAAGAACCGCGACAAGTTCATTCTCACCCTGGCGAGGACCGATCCCGACAGTTTTCTGTATAATTTCCGTGATGCCTTTGGACAGCCCCAGCCCAAAGGGGTCAAGCCTCTGGGGGTCTGGGACAGCCGGAAAACCCGTTTGCGTGGCCATGCCAGCGGTCACTACTTATCCGCCATAGCGCAGGCCTGCGCCAGTGTGACGTATGATGAGAAGCTGCGTAAAAATCTCACGCGGAAGATGGAGTACTTGATTGATACCCTCTATACCCTGTCGCAATTATCGGGCAGTCCTGCCAGGAAAGGCGGGCCATGCAACGCCGACCCGACGGCAGTACCAAAGGGTCCGGAAAAGGAGGACTACGATTCCGATCTGAGCAAAGAGGGTATTCGCACCGACTACTGGAATTGGGGCAAGGGCTTTATCAGCGGATACCCGCCGGATCAGTTCATCATGCTGGAAAAGGGCGCCAAGTATGGTGGTAAGAACACAAATATATGGGCTCCCTATTATACACTGCATAAGATTCTTGCCGGTCTGCTCGACTGTTACGAGGTTGGGGGGAATAAAAAGGCCCTGGAGATAGCTGAAGGCATGGGCGAGTGGGTCTACCGGCGGCTTAAGCTCGTACCGGCGGAGACCCGCATAAGTATGTGGAATACGTACATTGCCGGCGAGTATGGGGGTATGAATGAAGTGATGGCCCGTTTGCATACGATCACGGGCAAGAAGAAATATATCGAATGCGCCATACTGTTTGACAATATCAGCTTCTTCTTTGGTGATGCCAAACACTCCGGCGGTCTGGCCAGGAATGTCGACACCCTGCGGGGCAAGCATGCCAATCAGCACATTCCGCAGATTACCGGAGCACTGGAAACCTACAAGGGCGCCGGGGATATCAAATATTACCGAGTCGCCGATAACTTCTGGGACATCTGCACCAACGGATACATGTATAGTATCGGCGGCGTGGCGGGAGCAAGGAAACCAAAGAATTCCGAGTGCTTCACCGCCCAGCCCAACACATTGTTCGCTAACGGTTTTCTCAAAGCCGGACAGTGCGAAACCTGCGCCACCTACAATCTGCTGAAACTCAGCCGCCAGCTCTTCATGTTCGATCCCGAAGGCAAGTTCATGGATTATTACGAACAGGCCCTGTACAACCACATTCTCGCCTCTGTGGCCGAAAACAGCCCCGCCAATACCTACCACGTACCGCTCAACCCCGGCGCCCGCAAAGGCTTCGGTAATCCCAAAATGACCGGTTTTACCTGTTGTAACGGTACGGCGCTGGAGAGCAGCACCAAGCTTCAGGATTCGATCTACTTCAAGAGTTCAGATAAATCGGCGCTGTATGTAAATCTCTACGTGCCATCGACTCTGGCGTGGAAGGACCGGGGAGTGGTGCTCAAGCAGAGCACCGATTATCCCTATGATGATACGAGTAAACTGACTCTCACCGGGGGCGGTGAGTTTACCATTAAGGTGCGTGTTCCGAAATGGGCGACGCGCGGTTTTTCGGTTAAGATCAATGGGAAGGACCAGCAGATTGCGTCGAGACCGGGTACGTATCTGGCCCTGAAGCGAACCTGGAAAGACAAGGACACCATCGAACTCAAGATGCCGTTTGGCTTTTATCTGAGTCCGA
The DNA here is from genome assembly GCA_016782885.1 of Phycisphaerae bacterium. Lineage (GTDB taxonomy): Bacteria > Planctomycetota > Phycisphaerae > SM23-33 > SM23-33 > BS750m-G57. The sequence goes on from JADHXQ010000046.1 coordinate 28,131, forward strand.
TTATGGATCAGCCCAACATCGCCAGCATCTTTTACGGTCCGGTCTTGCTGGCCGTGGAAGAACCCAAGCCTCCATCAACATGGCGGCCCGTGACGCTGGATGCCGATGACATCGGCAAATCCATTACGGGCGACCCGGGGACTCTGCGTTTCAAAACCAACGGTGTGAATTTGAAGCCGTTCTTTGAAATGTACGGCCGGCACTCGGTCTATGTGGATGTTACGCTGAAGTAGGAGAGCATTAGCCCCGGACTCAATCAGGCAAAAACAAAGCCCTTCTGCCGGTTTGTCAGCGTTAAAGGGCTTGTTTCATCAAATACGCCGCGCAGGACTCGAACCTGCGACCCGCTGATTAAGAGTCAGCTGCTCTACCAACTGAGCTAGCGGCGCGTTGGTCAAAATCATCTTTTCAGATGGGCGAAGCATTCTACTTCCGCCGGGGTGGTACGTCAATACCTTCTTTGCTCTTGCTAAAATATACGAGGCATGATTGAATCTAATCGGCTGGGCGTCCCCGGTCGATCGCAGGAGATGGATTCTACAACAAGACGCGCGAGGTAATTTGACACATGAGACAGCACGGAAAGATTATTGGATTGCTGGCGACTATCGTTCTGACGGCCGGTCTGGCCCGCGCGGGCGACTGGGCGCAATGGCGCGGGCCCAATCTCAACGGTTCGACCGACGAAACAAACCTGCCGACTGAGTTCTCCAAGGAGAATACCGCCTGGAAAGTGACGCTGCCCGGTGCGGCTGGTTCCACGCCGATCGTACTCGGCGACAAGATCTTCCTGACGTCCCGGAAGACTAAAGGCGAGGATTTGCTGGGGATGTGCGTCAGCCTGAAAGACGGTAAGACGATCTGGAGCAAGGTGATGTCCAGCGGTAAGCCCGCTCCGCGCGCGATTACCTCGTGCAGCCCGGCCGGCGACGGCAAGAGCGTCTACTTCCTGTTCGGTACGGGCGACCTGCACGCGACGGACCTGGACGGTAAGATCCTCTGGTCGCGCAAGCTCGCCAAAGACTACGGCCCGTTCGCCGTACGATTCGGTTATAGCGCCAGCCCGCTGGTTCGCAAAGGGCGGTTGTACATTCCGCTGCTGCGTACGGCGGAGGGGTGGCCTTACGTGAAGGGCATTAAAGAATGGGGCAAGAAACCGCTGGACTCGCTGATCCTTTGCCTCGAAGCGGACAGCGGTAAAACCCTCTGGACCCAGAAGCGTCACACCGACGCGAAACTCGACTGCAAAGACACGTATATCACGCCGATGGTCGCCGAGGTGAAGGGCGGCGACGAACTTATCATGTGCGGCGGCGAGTACGTTACCGGGCACAACATCGACACGGGCAAGGAGCTATGGCGGTGGGAATACACCAAGACTCGCGAGGTGTTCCAGCGGATCGTCTCCTGCCCGGTGATCGTCGACGGTCTGGTGATCACCAACCAGGCGCTAGGACGAGGGACATTCGCCCTGAAACCGGGCGGTTCGGGGCGGATCAAGCATACGGATTACGCGTGGAAGTGGACCGAAGGCGCATCGGCCGACGTCTGCTCGCCGCTGGTCTATCAAGGGTTACTGTACATCCTGCCCGACCGGGGGAAGAAGGTGATAAGCTGTCTCGATCCGAAGACAGGCAAGGTCAAGTGGCAGCATGAATTCAAGGGCAAGGGACCCTGGCGGGCCTCGCCTACCGGAGCCGACGGTAAGATATACTGCATCTCGAAGGGCGGCACGTACGTTGTCCTGAAAGCCGGCGAGGAATTCAAGGAACTGCACCGCAGTTCGGTGGACGCCAAGGTGTGCTTCAGCACCGTCGTGGCCGCCCACGGTCGCCTGCTGATTCGCACGGACAAGGAACTGATCTGCCTGAAGAAAGCGAAGTAATATGAAATTGCGAGTTTTTGCGGCCGTGTTTGTCGGTGCCCTCGGTGCCTGCGCTGTTGCGGTCGGCGGGCCGGTTGTCGCTGAATCGTTGGATATCTCTCGCGTACCGGCGGGATTTCCCGTGGGTTTTAGCCTGCTGACCGCAGGTAAGCGTCAGTATGTCGCCTACTACGACGATCAGCATCGCATGACAGTAGCTTCCCGCACGCTCGACTCGAAGACGTGGAAATACCAGATCTTGCCCTCCAGGGTCGGATGGGACTCTCATAATGGCGTGACGATGGCGATTGACGATGACGGTCACATCCACCTGAGCGGGAACATGCACTGTGTCCCGCTGATCTACTTCCGTATGTCGAAACCGGGCGATATCACCAGCTTTGAGCGGATCAAGGCGATGACGGGCGAGAACGAGAAGCGTTGCACGTATCCGAAATTCATGCGGGGCGGGAAAGGCGAGTTCATCTTCCACTACCGCGACGGGGGCAGCGGGAACGGAAACGAGATATACAACGTTTACGATCACAAGACCAAAACGTGGCGGAAGCTGCTGGACAAGCCCCTGACTGACGGGCGGGGGAAAATGAACGCTTACATGCGCGGACCGGCCCTCGGTCCGGATGGTTACTTTCACATGACCTGGATGTGGCGCGATACGCCCGACTGCAGGACGAATCATGACTTCTCGTACGCGCGGACCAGGGACCTTACGAACTGGGAGAATGCGGCAGGTGAGGCGATCGAGCTGCCGCTGACTCTTGGCGTGACCAAGGGCGTGATTATAGACCCCGTTCCCGCCGGTGGGGGGATAATCAACGTCACCGGATCCGCGGGCTTCGACTCGAAGAAGCGTGTGGTGGCTTCGTATCACAAGTTCGACGCCAATGGCAATATCCAGGCGTACGTCGCGCGGTTCGTCGGCGGTAAGTGGAAGATCCGCTGCGTCAGCAAATGGGATTACCGCTGGGAGTTCAAGGGCAACGGTTCGATTATAGTCAAGATACGCGTCGGGACGGTGCGTTCGGTCGGCGGCGGGAAACTCCATCTGCCGTTCAGGCATATTAAGCACGGGAGTGGAGTATTGGTGATCGACGAGGAAACGCTAAAACCGCTGGGCGTCGCCAAGCCGAAGAAACGCCCGGACCCGGTTGGTATGCCCAAACGTGAATCCAAGTTCAAGGGTATTGGCGTTCGGACTGCTGGCGATATCGGCAAGTCCGGACAGGCCGGTGTGCGATACATGCTCCGCTGGGAGACGTTGGGGACCAACCGCGACCGAAAACCCAGAGGTCCGCTGCCCGAGCCAAGCATGCTGCGACTCATTAAAATCGTCGAGAAATAGACGGTATCAGAAAGAGGAATTTATGCGTAATGTTTGTTTGCTAACGTGTGTGATAATGGTCTGCGGCTCCGTCCGGGCCGCTGATCTGTCCGGCCTGCCCAAGACTGCGGGCGTTAGCGGCGGGGTCGCCGTGATTGTCGGGGATTTCGACGCCAAGACTCTGAGCGGTCTGGCCGCTGACGGACGCTTCACGGTTCAAGGCCTTACGCGCGATCAGAAACGAGTTGACGCCGTTCGCGCCGAGTTGAAGAAGGAGGGACATTACGGCAAGATTGCGGTCGATGTGTGGGATGGAAAGAATCTTCCGTTCGTCGACAACTTCGTCAATCTGATTGCGGCTGACGAGACGGTAGGGATACCCGCCGGCGAGATCCAGCGGGCCCTTTGCCCTCTCGGCGTGTATTGCGTTAAGGGTAGCGACGGTTGGAAGGTGACGAGGAAGCCCCGGCCGGAGAGTATCGACGACTGGACGCACTTCCTGCACAGTTCCACTAACAACGCGGTCGCCAACGACACGGTTGCCGGTCCGCCGAAGCGGATGCAGTGGGTCGCCGGTCCTCGGTATTCGCGGCATCACGATCGCATGTCGAGCTTCACGGCGCTGGTCTCCGAAGGCGGGCGCGTGTTCTACGTTATGGACGAAGCATCGCCGGTTTCGATTCTCTTCGCTCCCGAGCGAAGCCTGATCGCCCGCGACGCGTTTAACGGAGCCGAACTTTGGAGGCGCCCGATTGGCAAGTGGTACAATCACATGCATGGACTTAAGAGCGGGCCGGCCCAACTGCCTCGCAAGCTGGTGGCCGTCGGTGGAAAGGTGTTCATTACGCTGAGCGTCGGCGATGCCGTTCTTGCCCTCGACAGCGCAACGGGAAAAACTCTAAAGACCTACACAGGAACCGAAGGGACTCAGGAGATCGTCTGCTCGGGTGGGAAGCTGCTGCTGCAGGTCATGAAGCCCGAGACGACGGATCGCAAGCTGATGGCGGTTGAGATCGAGTCTGGCCGAACTCTCTGGTCCTGGGATGGACCCATCGAAAACGGCACGCTGGGCGCCGACGCCAAGCGCGTGGCGTTTCTCAGTAAGGATCTGATCGTATGCCTGGACAAGAATACCGGTAAGCCGCTATGGAAAACCGATCCGATCAAGGTGGCCGAGAAATACAAGGTGAACGTTACGCCGACGCTGGTGCTTTACGACGGCGTTGTGCTGTTCGCCGACAGCAGCCTGGCGGTGGTCAATCGGATATGGAGCGTGGGCAAGAACGATGTTCTGACGGCGTTTTCCGCCGACACGGGCAAGAAACTGTGGAACGTTCCGCACCCGTTGTCGGGGTATATGTCCGCCGAGGATGTGCTGGTGTTAAACGGGGTCGTATGGGTCGGCGAGACGCTGAGCGGTTACGCCAAGGGACATTTTCGCGGGTACGAAATCAAGACCGGCAAGCTGGTCGACGAGTTCGATCCGGATGTCGAGAACTACTGGTTCCACCACCGTTGTCATCGCGGAAAGGCCACCGTCAAGTACGTGATGTCGTCGCGCACGGGCATCGAGTACATTGATCCGAAGAAAAAGTCATGGAACATTAACAACTGGGTTCGAGGAGCGTGTGCGTACGGAGTTATGCCCGCCAACGGATTGACCTACGCGCCGCAGCATCCGTGCGCGTGTTATCTCGAATCGAAGCTGTCGGGCTTTAATGCGCTGTCGGCTGACGGGCGTAAGTTGAAAGATCGCCCTTCCGCCGCGAGTCTGACCAAGGGCCCGGCGTATTCCAGGGGGATTTCGACCGACGCGGTTAAGCTTGGCGACTGGCCGACGTTCAGGGGCGATAATCAGCGAAGCGGCAGGGCGATTACAAGACTGCCCGTCAGTGTCAAGTCGTCCTGGTCTACGAAGATCGGTGGGAAGCTCAGCACATCGACAGTCGCCGCAGGGCGGGTGTATCTGGCCTCTATCGAAGACCACACCGTTCACGCCGTGGATGCCAAGAGCGGGAAGAAGTTCTGGGAGTTTGTCGCCGGCGGGCGCGTCGATTCTCCGCCGACGTATTGGAAAGGTCGCCTGCTGTTCGGTTCGGCCGACGGATACGTCTATTGCCTGACTGCCGCGGACGGACAGTTGATCTGGAAGTTCCGCGCCGCGCCGGTCGATCAGCGCGTAATGTCGTACGATCAGATCGAATCGGTCTGGCCGGTGCATGGGAGCATTATGATCGAAAAGGATGTCGCTTACTTCGCGGCCGGGCGTTCGATGTTCCTCGACGGCGGTCTGCATCTGTATCGACTTGATCCGGCGACGGGGAAAATGCTGTCCGACACGGTGCTGAATGAGAAAGAGAAGTCCACCGGTAAGGACCTCCACGAATTCGGCGGGCAGTTGAACATGCCCGTCGCCCTGCCGGACATTCTCTCCTGCGACAAGAAGTACGTTTACATGCACTCCCAGCCGTTCGGTTTCGACGGCGTTCGCAAGCCGCTGAAGCCCTGGAAATACGACAAGAAGACGGTCGACCGCTTCACTACTCCGTGGGGGCAGGACAAGGAGTTCGCTCACCTGTTCACGCCTACGGGTTTCCTGGACGACACGTGGTGGCATCGCACTTATTGGGTGTACGGTAGTCGCTACATCGGCGGATGGGCGGGATATTCTCACGCGGGCAAGTCGGCGCCGGCGGGGCGGATACTGGCCGTTGGCGACGATAACGTTTACGGGTTCGGTCGCAAAGCCAAGTATTACCGATGGACCACGCCGATAGAGCATCAACTGTTCGCCGAGCCCAAGCACACTCCGCAGGCCAAGGGCAGGCGAGGCAGTTTGAGGCGCCAGTCATGGGCGAAAGACATACCATTCTTCGCACGTGCGATGCTGCTGTCGGGCGAGCATATCATCATCGCGGGCCCGGAAGACAAGGTCAACGAGGACGTGGCCTTCCGCAAGATGAACGACCCGGAAACAAAAGCCCAACTGGCCGCCCAGGCCGAAATCCTCACGGGCAAAAACGGCGGCCTGCTCTGGATCGTCGATCGCAAGACGGGCGAAAAGATCTCCGAACTGAAGCTCGACACCATCCCCGTGTTCGACGGATTCTCCGCAGCGCAGCAGCGTCTGTACATGTCCGCAGTCGACGGGCGGTTGATCTGCTTCGAGGGTAAATAAAAACGAGGGTTTCGTTCGCCTGTTCTGTGTAACGATGGCGTATCTTCGATCACTCGCCGTGCAGTTGCAGGACGATCGGCCACAGTGTCTGTTTCAGATCCTTGATGACAAGCAGGCTTCGTTATCCCGTCAAGGCACGGTCTCAGGACCGACTGTGGGCGCGGTCGACTCTTGCCCAGAATTCTCTCTGCCAGGCCGAACTGCGGCTTCGGGCGGTCAGGAACTGCGAGTACGAATCGAATTCGTCCTTGCGAGATTCATACTCGGCAAGCAGTTTTTCCTGTGCCTGGCGTTTCATCTCGACGCAATCAAATGTCTTCGTCTTCGGAGTCATAATCTATTTCCATTGGGCTGCGGATATCCAGGGTGTGATAGCCCTCGATCGTATTGACGCCATTGAACTTCCGCACCCGGTCATAGCGACAATGTGTTTGAAATTCCAACTGAGAATCAAGTCTGCTCCAGCTACTGTCGCCGCCGCCACATGCGAGGCGTCCGCCCGGTGGGCTCGTCCAAGAGCGCCGGCGTCGATGTAAGCGTTGGCGAGCATATCCACTTCGTCCCCGAGCGGGACATACTCTATGCAGGCTGGCGGCAGAGCGTCCATAACCGCACGCACGGCGGGAGGGGCTTCCTCCGGTTCTCCCGTTGTTGTTGGCGAAACCAGCAGCACGTACTGTCCGTCGCGCACCCGCTCAAAAAAACGCTTGCTGGGTCCGGCGAACTCTTCATCCTGCGTGCCGCCAATAACGGACGTGTCAACATATACGCGAACTTTATGCATTATTGATCTCTATCTGGGCATTCTATAGACACCAACCCGAGAAAGTCAACCGGGATCGGACCATCTTCCAGGGCTGGGTGTGCGACATAAAAAAGTGGCGACAGCTTTTTGCCTTCGAACGACAGTTGGGGATTACATGGATTTTCGGGATTAAGGGATTAACGACTTCAATTATGTAAAGGCCGACCGTTTCAGACTTGTCGTTACCAAAAT
>JADHXQ010000047.1 GCA_016782885.1 Phycisphaerae bacterium
TAAGAAAAAGGCATGAAAAAGCGAACAACCCGAAACGAACACATTAAGCCGCCAGCGGAGGCCGGGTTTGCTTTGTGCTTGTCACGCCGCCGCTCCAGCGCCCGCAACGACCTAAAATATACGCTTGTTTAAGGACTAGTACCGTCGCCGCCGGTTGTCAGTGTTCCCGAGCCCAAATCCACCAGGCCGGTGCCGGCCAGTGAACCGATTGTCTCGTCAAAGTCATTAAGATCGAACGTTGTCGTGGCGCCGGTGACCGTAACGGCTGTTGTGTCCGCCAACACTCCACTTGCCCCCAACTGCAGTACACCACCGGCTCCGGTGATCGTCGTTGTGCCCGTGTACGTATTGGCTCCGGAAATAATCATCGTCCCGGTGCCTGCTTTTGCGAAGTTTCCGGTCTCCGACATTACTCCGGAGTACGTCGTGGAGGTATTGTCGCCGCCTGCGGTCAACGTTCCCGAGCCCAAGGTCACCAGGCCGTCGCCGGCCAGTGAACCGATTACCTCGGTAAAGTCATTGACATCGAATACTGTCGCCGCGCCGCTGACAGTAACCGCCGTCGTGTCGGCGAGCACTCCGCTGGCGCCCAACTGCAGCACGCTGCCTGCGCCGCCGCTGATATTCGTGGTGCCGGTGTACGTATTGGCGCCGCCGATATCCATCAGCCCGGTGCCTTCTTTTGCAAAGTTTCCGGTCCCCGACATGACGCCGTCAAACACGGTGGCGGTATTGTCGCCGCCGGCGGTCAACGTGTTGGCGCCGAGAACCACAGCCGAGTTGGCTGTACCGGCCAGAGAACCGATCGTCTCGCTGGTGCTCAGTTGGAACGTCGCGTTGGCGCCGCCGCTGAGGTTCACCGCACTGGTGTCGTCAATCGCCGCGCCGCCTGAGACGATCAGCGTGCCCACCGTGATGGTCGTTGCCCCGCCGTAGCTGTTGGTGCCCGAGAAGGTTATCAGGTCCGCCTCCGCCCCGGTGTTAAGCGTCACGGCGCCGGTATTACCGCCGCCGACGTCGGTGAAGTTTCCGGAGAAGTTAATGTTTTCCGTCCCGTTGATCGTGAGGGTCACGCCGTCGGTGATAGCGATGTTATTGTCAACCGCGGCCAGCATGACCGAACTGGCTCCCAGCGTAGAGGCGCCCGTCACAGACACGGCACCGTCGCCCATACCGTCGTGATGTCCCAGCAGGATTCCGCCGGCCGACAAAGTCGTTCCACCGGTGTACGTGCTGTCGCCCGACAGCGTCAGCGTTCCGGCGCCTGCCTTTATCATGGAACCTGCGCCGGACATGATGCCGGAGTAGGTCGTCGACGTGCCGTCACCACCGGTGGTCAGAATACCACCGGCGCCACCGGTAGTTACCGCGCCGGCGCCGGCCAGTGAACCGATGGTTTCGGCCAGGTTGTTAAGATTAAACGTGCCGTTTGTTCCGACTGTAACGGCCGATCCGTCGGTAATGACGCCCGCGGCGCCCACTCGCAATATGCCGGCGTTGATCGTCGTCGTGCCCGTGTATGAGTTAGCTCCTGTAAGCGTCATCGTCCCGCCACCGGTCTTCACGAAGTTACCGGCCTCCGAGATGACACCGGCGAATGTCGTGTCGGTACCGTCGATACCGGCCGTCAGCGTACCTCCGCCCAAGAGCACGCTGGATCCGGCTGCGCCAGTTAGTGATCCGATCGTTTCATCGAAGGCGTTAAGATCGAATATGCCGGCGGCGCCCATATTGACCGCCGAACTGTTGCTGATCCGATCATTGCCCACAAGCAACTGCAGCGTACCGGTGGTGATTGTAGTTGTGCCCGTATACGTATTGACCCCGGATAGCGACATTGTCCCGGCGCCGACTTTCGTCAGTCCACCGGCGCCGGTCATGATGCCGGAATAGGTCGTGCTGGTACCATCTCCACCGGTCGTAAGCGTCCCCGCACCAAGACTGACTCCACCGGCGCCTGCCAGGGAACCGATTGTCTCGTTGAATCCGGCGAGATTGAACGTTCCGTTTGCCGCTACTGAAACGGCGGAAGCGTCAGTGATGACGCCTGAGGCGCCCAACAGCAGTACGCCCTGGGTGACTGTCGTCGCCCCGGTGTACGAGTTGCCCACGTTTGAAAGCGTGATGATGTCACCGGCCGCCGTCGTGTTGATTGTCAAAGCGCCGCCGGAAATGGCGCCACCGAGCTCCATGTTGCCCGGACCGTCGATGTTGAGCGTCCCGGTGATAGCGATGTCATTGGCCACCGCACCGAGGTTCACATCGGCGCCCAGCGTAGTCCCGGTTGCGGTCGCAAGGGAGCCTCCGCCCATACCACTTATGTGGCTCAGGCGGATGGCTCCGGCGTTCAGGGCCACCCCGCCGGTATACGTATTGGCGGCGGTCAGGGACAAGACGCCTGCGCCGGCTTTTGTGATCGTATAGCCATTGCCCCCGTCGCCTATGATGCCCGACATGGTCAGTCCGGTGCTGCCTACAGTGAACGTCTGGCTTATACCGAGAGTAATAGGCGCAGCGATAGTGTGGGTGAATGCGCCCGCGGTGGTTATACCAGCAGCAGTATCAATCGTCAGCGTTCCGCCTGCGGCGTTGATAGTGTAAGCCGCGACAGAGAAATCGAGAGCACCGACACTGACGTTCGCGTTCAAGTCAACAGGTGACGGACCAGTATTGTCAAAGGTCGCCGTGTCGCCAGTGCCTGGTACACCCGCGCTCCAGTTGGCGGCGGCATTCCAATTGTCAGTGCCATCGCCGTCATTCCACGTGCTGTCCGCTGCGGAGGCCATGGACGAGGCCGCCAGAATAGTGAATGCGACCGCTGCTACGGTAATCCATTGTTTACGCATTTTGCTTTTCCCTTTCACGAATCACGAACAATATCGTTGATGATAACCTTAAATAGAGACATAAAAACAAGCAGATTCGGCATAGATACAAACACGCCGGGTGCAAGTTCGCGTTGAATTTGCACTCGCCAAACCTTATTAGACGACTATTTAGATGTATCTTTGATCGGCTGTCAACCTTTTTTTTCATTACGTTTTTCTTTTTCTTTGCCGTACCGACCTGTCGATTCGGGCTGGATTGCGTCGCGCCGAGTGGTCTTGCCCCGGTGTCGGGAAGGTGATATTATGGGTGGATGCACTCGCCGAAATACGTGGTGATATTCTGGAGTTACCTTCTGGCGGTCGTTTTTGATGGTGCGTTGGTTGCGGCTGACGATTTGGTCCGTCGACCGGCCAGCCGTCCCGCGCGGCGATGGGGACCTGCCAAATCCGGGCTGGAATTGTCGATCGAGCAGATTGCAACGGTCCGCCGGGGTGGTAAATTTATTCTTTCACCGGCTTTGCGAAACTGCGGACGGATCGCCGCGGGTCTTTGCCCGCGGGCCGATACAGTTGCATGGTTGATCCTGAAATCTCAGCCGGCAGACGGATCGGTCGGGAAGTATTACTTCAGCGGGCGAGTTTTTCCCGGTGCGGGCAAAGTTCGCGGCGCCTGGCCGGAATCTCTGGCTTCAGGCGGGCAACTGGAGTTGGCGGGAATGGATTTCAGCGATATCCTGCTGCATCCATATAGTCGGGGCGTGAAGTTTCTCGCCCATCATGTGACGGGTAAGGGCAGCATTCCCGAAGCGGCTGGAAAGTTGCGGGATGTGCTGGTAATCGGGAAAGTCAGCGTGCAGTACATGCTCTATCTCCCCCGCAAGGGCGATTCTCCGATTGTTCTGAAGTCCGACTTCCTGACCGTCATGATCGGTCCACCGGATATCAAGAGCCTCTCTCCGCCCCGTCGCAAGGCATTCATCTCCGGTCTGATAGCGGGTTTCCGGGGTGATGCGTTTGCCGGGCAGGCCGCTCACGGTATCGCCACGAGCGTCGGTAGCGAGATACTGGATGACCTGATCGCCGCGACGAAAGACCCGGCCATCAAAGGCGCCGGACGAATGTGGTTGGCGACGACCCTCGCCGATATCCGCGACAAACGTTCGGCGGTAGTGTTGGTCAAACTCATTGACGGGTCCGATGGTGGTGTGCGGCATGTGGTGGTTTACCACGGACCCAAACAGCGCAACTCGGAACTCGACAGCGTAATCGTCGCCCGGGCATTGAAGTCAAAGGATGCTCGCATGACGGTTTTGGCGATGCTTGGATTCATGGTTTTTCGCGGTGAGGTTCCCCGCAAGCTGCTGGATGCCGGTATCGACAGCGACGACCCTCGCGTGCGCACCACGGTGGTGGCGGCGTTGTCGAAGACGGCCAGTATCAAGAATGTCCAGGGGCTTGTTTCGCTGTTGAAGTCTAAAGAACAGCGTGTCCGATCAGCGGCCGCCAAGGCGTTGGCGGCTATGGGCAACCGCCAGGCGGTAGTTGTGGGAGCTTTGGTTGAGGCTCTGTCGCTCGAAGGGGACCAGGCTCACGGCGACGTGTGCAATGCGCTTGGTAAGCTTACTGGTCAGGAACTTCCCTACGATCGGGATGCATCGGTCGACAAGAAGCGCGAAGTTATTGCGAAATGGGGGCGGTGGTGGGTGGCGGTGCGCAAGGACCACCGTTGAGTTGGTGGCAATTTACCGCGGGCCGGCTCTGGGTTTACGGTTCTCGGAAGGAGAGAGAGGTTTTATCGAAGACGATTACCTCTGCCCCGTTTGCCCGAGTTCGTTTGGCGATTATGCTCGGATCGGCGGGCCAATTGCGGCTGGTTATCCAGGGTGCAATGTAAGACGTGACGAATGATGATTGTGTGGTGGCGAAATGTGGTGTGGAGCCGGCCGCCATTGCGCTGGTCATGGGCACCTGGTAGAGTTTTTGATACGCCAGTCGCTTCTCGTCGCTTGCGGATTCCTTTGGTGGCGTGAAGCCCAGCAGTCCGGCCGACGGACCGTGAGCGCCGCCGACATTGCCCAGAACGGTCGTCCCCAGTCCCAGCAATGCCCCATCGTTTCTGTTGTAGAAGTTCACGATCCCGCTGGAGCAATGCTTCAGGGCCCTGGTAATGTCATATTCGCTGGAGATACTGGCTGAAAGGAGTATCACGCCGGTGATCTCCCTGCCTTCAGGCATTGCATCGGCTGCGAAGACGGCGATACCGCCACCTCCGCTGTGTCCAATGATGTGTACCGGGCGGTTTGGATGTTTGTTCTGGTATTTCACGATCCGTTCGGCAACCTGCGCGCCGGCGATGTAATTGCCCAGGAAATCGATTTGGTTGAGAATCATTCCCACCCCCGGTACGGGCCTGCCCCAGTGCCAGATCTGGAGGCTGTGGTCGATACCCGCCGAGGCCAGACCGTCGCGGACATTCTGGTTGGCGCCGCTTTCGCCCTCTATGCCTGGGAGTATCACCACAAGTCCGGCATCGAGGCGTTCGGGCGTCATGAACGCGGAGTTGTTTTCACAACCGCAGAATATGGCGGTTGACAGTGTGGTCAGGCAGATTATCAGTTGTTTTTTCATAGATATTTATCTCTTTTTTTCCCGCGGCCCTTACAGCATCGGGAGTTGAATATATCCGAAGTGTACAGTAGTAATTGGTGTCTGCAAGAGAAAATCGGCCAACATGCCGATACCCTTGAAGAGTTCGGAAGAAAAAAAAGTTGAATAAACGTCTGGTCTGACCGAATATTTAAGTGTACGTGGTAGATTGCCATTGGCATGAACGGAGCTTTTGAAGGAACTGACATGTCTTCAGACGACTTGGGATATCCTGGGACTAATGACGACGAAACCGAGCTCGTTCCGGCGGTCTTTGCTCGCGATGCCGAGGAGGCCCAGCGATATTGTGAACTTCTGGCCGATCACGGTATTGTCGGGATAGTGGCCAACGACGGTGTTGAAACAGAGGATGCTGAAATTCGCAGCAATGCGGGCGAAGGGATTGGTATGACCAGAGGAGTAGCGGTGCTGGTGGAAGACACGATGCTTGACGAAGCCGGTCTTGTCATAGCCGATCGGGAAGATCTCGCCGAGTTCCAGTTCGGTGAAGAGGATGAAGCGGAAGAGGATGATGATGAGTTGGATTTTGCTCAGGGTATCGACTTGGAACTCGATGGTGACGATACCGAAACCGACGATGTTGACATACCTTCCAGCGGGCACGGGGTTTTTGGCAGCGGTTTGGGTGAAGATGAGGAAGATGAGGAAGATGGGGAAGTTGACAGTGAGTCTGAAGACGAGTTTGATGATGAGTTTAACGAATATTAACTCTCTATGGTCTCGGATGCCGATAGGAATATTATGGGGCCATAGAAAGAATTGAGCGGAGATAGGTCATGGAAGATACGGATGGCGAGCGGGACAGTGGCGACCAGACCCCTGAAGATCAGGAGCGTCGCGGTGAACTCCGTCGCAACGGAGAGCGCAGGGACGTTGTTGACAATCGGCTTGGGGTGGACCGCCGGGACCGTGTGCGGGCTTGCGAGTCCGAGGAGAGGCGCGCCGAGCTTAACAGGCGCCGAGGACCCGGAAGGCGCCGCAGCGATGCGCGACGATCGGCCGAAGAAGGCGAGATGAACGATGAGCAATTCAGTTTTCTTATGGCGATCAACGAGTACAAGAGCCTCAATAAGCGTCCGTTTCCCACGTGGACCGAGGTGCTGGACATTATTCACGCTCTGGGCTACCGAAAAGTTGCCGAACCGGAAAACATACAATGATTGCAGTCGTATGATGTATAGTGTACACTCTTGAGGTCTTTAGAAATGCAACGGGCGAGCCGGACGGCAAGTTCGAACTGGATTTAAGGAATGTTGCTGGGTAGCGAATATTTTGGCGCGTCGGTTCGAGTGGCCACTGTGATAGTGCCCGTGGCTGGGTACTTTTTTATCCTTGGTTTGCTGAACACCAGGCGGCGTCCGCAGATTCTGACCGGACGTCTGGACTTTTCGCTGCTCATGTTGGCGCTCTGTCCGGGTTTTGTCCTGCCGATGCTGGAGCGCTTTGGACTGACCCCCGCCGGTACTGTGGCGGCGATGGGCGTCCTTGCCGCCGGAGTATGGATGTTCGGTCCCGGAGGGCGAAGGTGGGTGGTTTATAACCTTTCGCCCGGACAGGCAGATCGTGTCCTGCGAGGGGCTATGGATGCTCTGGGCTGGCAGTATCGCGTGACGGCAGACGGTTATTGTGTTGAAGAACATGACGTTAGTTTGCGCGTTAACTGTTTCTGGATTCTTCATAACGTTTCTGTGCATCTGACCGGCGGGTCGGGTGAGCTTTGTCGTAATTTCGCCCGCGAATTAGGTGCCGCGGTTGCCCGGACATCGGCGCGGACACAGGCAATGGCTGTTGCTATGCTGTTGGTGGCGATGGGTATGCTGGTTGCGCCGCTGGCGATGGTGGCTCACCGCGTACCGGAGATCGTACGTTTACTGGTGGATTTCTGGTAGTAGTTTATATTGGCTTTGATGAACATGACAAACAGTAGAATCGGTACTTGGGCGACTCCCCGGGAAGCCGGTCTGAACTGGAAGTATTTTGCCTGAAAGGCTGCATGTGAAACAGATATTCTTGGCGACAGTAGTGTTTATCGCTGCGGTGTTCCTCAGCGGTTGCGAACGGATGGAAGAGGTGTTCGAGACCAGCAAGTATCGGTTTCTGGATTCATCGAAAGTTATCGAGCCCCAGGATGGGTCACCAGTAACGCCTATCTACTCCAACTCCGGTGATGCGGATATTACCGAGGAGTTACCCCCTAACGCAACGCCGCCTACTCCCGAGGATCTGACTTACAGCGACCGCGATTACATTATCGGTCCGACCGATGTTCTGGATATCTCTGTCCTGGACCTTCTGGAAAACGGTATCGAAACGGTGCTCCGCCGCCAGGTTACCACGAGTGGATATATCGATCTTCCGCTGCTACCAGACAAGATTAAGGCCGAGGGTCAGAACAAGGAACAACTCACCGAGACTGTCAGGAAAGCTTACATTAGCAATAATGTTCTCAGGAAGCCGACCGTGGCTGTCACGATTGCCGCCAAGAGACAGAGCACCTACTCGATCCTCGGTGCGGTAGCAGGGCCCGGGACGTACCAGATTGAACGCAGGGACATGCGTCTGCTCAACGTTCTTGCAGCCGCGCGAGGTATTACTCAGGAAAACATCAAGTATATCTACGTTATCCGCCCCGAGGCGGCGAAGGTTATGAATCCCAAGACGACCGAAACCGGTGGTAAGAGCAAGGCCGTCATGCCCACAGCGGCCAGCAGGATCGCACCACCAATTGGTAGCCGCCCTGGCGCCGCCACCACGACGACAGGCAAGAGTCCTGCACCGGTCAAAGATGGGGATAACACTGCCGCCTTGCGTGAACTGGGCAACCTTATTACCGGCGAACCTGAACCTGCGACCGGGCCTTCCGACGATTCCAAGACCAAACCTTCAAGCAAACCGGGTAATACGAC
Source organism: Phycisphaerae bacterium (assembly GCA_016782885.1). Taxonomy (GTDB): domain Bacteria; phylum Planctomycetota; class Phycisphaerae; order SM23-33; family SM23-33; genus BS750m-G57. The sequence goes on from JADHXQ010000047.1 coordinate 8,402, forward strand.
ACCTGCACCAGTGGTGATGCCGACCTTTGCCGAGACTTCGTCCGTAGTTGCTGCTGCATCCACGTCGGCCGAGTCCGATCCTCAACCTGATGGGCGGAGTGAGAAGTGGATATACGTCGATGGCAAATGGATCAAAACGGTTCAGAAAGCTGTGGTGGCGACTCAACCATCGGGCAAGGGTACCCCCGCGGTGAGTCCCGTACGGTCGTTGCCAGAGACGCAAGCGGTGTCAGTCGTTCGGCGCCGCGATCCCGAGACGCAAGCAGTGTCAGTCGCTCGTCGGCGCCGCGATAATACGTTCGAGGATCCATACCGGTGGAAAGATGCCGACAAGAGCAACCTTGCCAGAGTGATCTTCATTGACCTGAAGCGTCTCCGCCAGGGCGATCCTCGTTTGAACATAGTGATTCGCGACAATGATATTATTCGTGTCCCGTCGCTTGAGGTTGGTGAGTTTTACATTATGGGCGAAGTGCAGCGTCCGGGGGTCTATACGCTCACCGGTCGAAAGGTGACGATCAAGATGGCTTTGGCGGCCGCCGGTAACCTTGGACCACTGGCCTGGCCGGAGAATTGCACTCTGGTGCGGCGCATCGGAGGGGATCAGGAGCAGACTACTTCACTGAATCTCAGGGCGATCTGTGCCGGTAAGGAGCCTGACCAGTTCCTCAGACCCAACGATGTGCTGGAAGTCGGCACGCACTGGAAGACGTCATTCATGGCGGTTGTTCGTAATGCTTTCCGTGTTTCGTACGGATTGGGCCTGATTTACGACCGGAACTTCGGCTCGGCGCGGCAGGAGGGTTACAAAATGGACGGCTATCGGTTCTCACGCTGGTAAGCTTTCCAGCCGATCATATAAAGACTATGCCCCAGAACCCCCACCAAGCAGAAGAAGGCCTCTCGCGGCCGGGGGGATCTTTGGTCGATATGGTCGGCGTGTTTGAAAACCGCCCTGTCGATCAGGCCTTTTCCCGGTCCGTGTACGTAAAGGTCGCCGTCATAGCATTTCTGTTTTGCGGACTGAACTTCTGGCAATTCGAGAAGCTCGTTGCCGGATGGCGAATTGACCCGAACTGGTCGCACGGGTTCCTGATCCCTTTGTTCAGTTTGTACCTTATATACACCAGGTGGGACCAGTTGGTAGCGGCCAGGCGGCGGGTATGTCTCTGGGGCCTGCCGATTATCCTGTTGAGCCTCCTTGTGCTGGTGTTTGCATTCTTCAGGTTGGGGACATACTGGTTCTGCCAACTGAGTATGATTCCATTGCTTCTGGGGATCGTTTTGTATCTCAGCGGTCCGTCGGTCCTGAAAATCACCTGGGTGCCAATAGTTTTTCTGCTGCTGGCGATTCCAATTCCCGACATACTCTACCAGAAGATCGCCTATCCGTTGCAGGAACTTGCGGCCCATAGTACTACGGTTCTCCTCCGGCTCTGCAACGTGACGATAGACGTCAACGCCAGCAGCCTGAGCATCACATCCATCAGTGGTCGGGTGCATCCGTTGCAGGTCGTTGAGGCATGCAGCGGAGTCAGGTCGCTGATGGCTTTCGTGGCCCTCAGTGTTGCGATGGCCTACATTGACGATCGTCCAGTGTGGCAACGGTTGGTCCTGATCTTTTCTTCGCTGCCGATTACGATGCTCTGCAACATTCTCCGTGTAACGGCCACCGCTACGATGTTTGTGATCGACAAGCCCGAACTGGGCCAGGATTTCATGCACACATTCATGGGAATGGCTCTTCTGCCTCCCGCGCTGCTGATGTTGCTCGGGCTCAGTTGGATGATGAACCACCTGTTCATTGAGAGTGATGATGAAGACGACGAAGACGTTGAGGCTCCGGTATCTTCCGGGACGGATAACCCACCGGGGGTGAAGGCATGACGGAAACAACTCCAAATTCGTCGACAAGCAGTATTTCCGTCGGGCAGTGGTGCTTGCGAAACCGCCATTTTCTGATCGTGGCGGTTCTTTTGACACTCGTGTGGGCGGGATGGAGGGGCATAATGTACGTGAATGAATTGGTGTTTCGCAAGGAGGCCGTCGCGTGGCCTGTGGGTGTTGAAGTCGATCCAGTCAAGTTTCGAATGCTTTCTCTCGCCACGAGCTTCGGTCCGGACAATCAGTTCGAACTGGCCGCCGATGGCGAACTGTTCTATCCCCGCGACGGCGACTTGTTCGTCACGGACTCCGGAGATATTCTTGCGGCAAGAGGCGGTGGGCTCTTTTACAAGGACGGTCGAAACTTCACAGGCTCCCTGAGCGAACTGAAGTACAAAGATAGTGGTAAAGAGGTTCTGGACGGCGAGCCGGACGGCGAGAAGACTATCATAGGGGAGGTGCTGGAATCTCTGGCGATCGGTACGGCGCTGGATTTTTCGACTGTCGGCGACAGGAAGAGTACGTGGTACGTTTCCAGGACGTACGTCGACAGGCGGAAGTCCCGCGGTCAGGGATACCGACTGTGGCAACTGGACGTGACGTATTATACCGGTACGCTGGACAAGGCGCCTCACTTCCCCGAGCGATGTCTCCAGGCGGCGGGCATGACCTTGGGCAACATGGGTAATGTGGAGTTCGAGGTTCCCGATGCATCGGGGCCGTGGGGGGATAAACCCATCACTTGCCGGTTCGTGGAATATAGCAATCCGCGCGGAACCTGGGAGAACCTCCACGTACAGTATTACGTATATTCTTTGAACGGATATCCGGAGTCATCGTGGAAGGCGGTTCGTTTGGAGAATGCTTCGCTGCTTGGTAAGTATTCCTATTTCGCCAAGATACAGTTCAATCCGCTGAACGAAATCAAAGATACGGATGAGGCGAAGCAAGCCACGGAGGAGTTTGTGAAGTACATGTTGCCCGAGGTGCTTAAGGCGCTTCCCATGCCTGAAGATATCAAAAGGTTGGAGTCCGGCGTTCCGTAAGCCGAAAAAACAGTAATCAACACAGTTATCTAGACATAGAATGGATTATGTGATGGCGAAACGCAAAAAGAAACTCAACAAGAAACTCGTTGTCGTTCTGTTGGCTGTGACGGTATTGCTCCTGATGCTGGTCGGGGTGGTACTTTACAAGTACCGTAATGTTCTGATTCCCAGGAATCCCGTTCCGCATGCGAAAGCCGGTTTGGCGGCACTCGAAAAACGCCAGTACAAACTGGCCATCCAGGAACTGAGTATTGCCATAAACGCTGTCCGCGGCAAAGACCCCGAGGCCATGAAGGCCAAGGCCAAATACTACTACAATCTGGGCGGAGCATACCTCGAGTGGATCAAGAACGACCCAGAACTCACTGATTCCCAGAAGCGCGAGAACTTGCAGGGATGCCTGGGCTCCATGCGCCAGGCTGTTACGCTGGACCGCACATATCTCGAACCACACGAGACTCTCTGTCGCATACACTGGCAGTTTACTTATGGTCAGATGCGACAGGGACGCGCCAGTGTCGACTGGACTCCGTTCATCGAAGCAGCCAGCGCACTGCTCGAAGTCAATCCTGAAGATGCCCCAACCTATTACAGGCGCGGTGTGGCCTGGGGCAACGTGGGGGAACGCACCGGTGACACCGAGGCCTGGAAGAAAGGACTTTCTGACTTCCGCAAAGCTATCGCACTCGACACTGATAATATCGACTATTGGGGGGCATGGTTGATGCTGCTGAAATGGGCCGAGTCCAAGGATGCGACGATCGATGTCGATGGCGGATTCCTGGAAGCGTTCAAAGCCAATCCCAATTCCGCCGCATTACGAATACTGTATGCCTCCTACCTGAGAGGAAAGGACCGCTCCGACGAGGCCGAAGAGCAATTGCGAACCGCCATCAAGTGCGAACCGACAAGTCCCCGCGGACACATTTCAATGGCCGGCTTCTTGTCGGAATCTGAGCAATACGACGCGGCGCTCAAGGAATTGATAGCTGCCGCGGACATAGATCCGACCATGGCCGAGATTTACTTGCAGCGGAGCAGGATCCATCGGACCAGAAGGAGGTTGGACGACGCCATCAAGGCACTCCAGGAGGGAGTTTCAGCGTTGGAGCCCAAACATTCCGCCTCCGCTGCGACCCAACCGGCGTCCCGGCGAACCAGAGCACTGACCGAACAGATGAATCGACTCAACTTTGCCCTTGCCAATACGGTTCTGGACCGCAGGCGCACCGTCAAAGACAAAGAGAAGCAAGAGGCCATGGTGGAGATTGCCCGGAAATGCTACGAGAAGCTTGCTAACCTGCCTGCCAAATCGCCACACCGGGCCAAACTTTCAGGACGCCTTGCCGCAGTCCGCGGAGATCGCGAAGCGGCGATCAAGGACCTCGAACAGGCCTACGAGGCTTTTGGTCTGGCTGATCTGCAGACTCCCGCGCTGCTGATAACTCTCTATGATTCGGTCGGTATGCCCGGTAAGGCCGAGAAGATGCTCATATCACTGCAGAATGCACCAAAGCTCCAGGACAATATCGAGGTTATGTTGGCATTGGCGCGGTTGAAGATACGCTATCAAGACTATGAAGCCGCCGACAATTTCGTCAACAGGGCACTGCGCACAGATGCACAAAGCAAAACCGCCCTGCAACTTAAAGACGAACTGCGGTTTTTGATGGGCAAGGATGTTTCTAATATTCAGCTCAGAATGCTCTCGACCGCCGCGGTCAAGGCCATGGTGGATCAGGCCGATTTGAGATGGACTGACGGGCAGCGGAATGAGGCGATGGCGATGCTCGCGGACCTGCGAAAGGCCTTGCCCGGGAACCTCCTGTTGGCTGAACGCATGGTCAATATGCATCTGCTGCTGGGCGACAAGGACAGCGCCAGAGCAATTCTCAAGGAAGTGGCGGTGGCCTATCCCGATGACGAGAATCTGAAATTCCAAACCGAGTTGATCGACAAGACTCCTGACCAGCGACTTGTAATGCAACTGATGCGTGTTGACGAGAAGATTACCGATCCGTTTGTGCGCGCCTGGGCCAAAGCACGCATTGCATCCCGCGCAGGCAACAATCAAATGTACAACAAGTTCCTCGCCGAAGCGGTTGCCCTGAAACCCGACGCCCCCGGCATTACCGCAATACAGTTCCGCGACGCATTGTCCAATAAGAACTGGGATGCGGCCCTGGCCGTGGTCCAGCGCGTCGAGAAGACCAACGAACTCAGGGGCAAGTCGATGCGCGCCGAGTTGTTCGTCCGCCAGGGGGAATACGTAAAAGCAGTCGATGTACTCGCACCGCTCCGCAAAAGGAATCCGGATTCCAAGTTCGTTCTCCACATGCTCGGAGACTGCTATCTTGCGATTCAGAAGAACGACCTGGCCGAAAATGTCTATGGCGTTCTTGAAAGCAACGATCCCGGTGATGTCACTGCCTTGATCGGTCTTGCAGTTGTCGCCCAGCGGGAGGGCCGGTTGGCGGATAACGAGGACTACGTCATGCGGGCATACCGAAGACCCGAGGGGCGAAAACACCCTTACATCAGCAGGCGGTATCTGGAAATCCGCGAGGAGGGAGCAACCGGTGACGAAATCAAGAAGATCATCGAGCGGCGCGAAGAACTCCACAAGATCGGAACCCGTGATCCCAATTATCTCAACAACATCGCGCGTCTCGCCAGACTCTGTGAGTATCGCACACGCGATCTGGCGCGAGCGGAGGAACTCTACCGCGAAGCTTATGAAAAAACCGCTCATGCACGGCAATGGGCAAGGGTCCTGGCGTTTTTCTATGCTCGCAACAGAGAATCCGCCAAAGGCGAGGCCATATTGAAAACGGGCGTCAGTGAGGCCAAAAGCGTATCGGATAAAGTTGACTGGCTCGTCATGCACGGGGACTTCTTGACAATATACAGTCCCGACCAGGCTTTGCGGGCTTACAACCAAGCCTCCTCGATCGATCCGGAAAACCCTCTGCCTTTCAGGGCTAAGGCGGCGTTCTATGCGAAGAACGGCATGTGGCAAAAGGCTATCGAACACATGATTGCTTACGTTGCAAGGCGCGGTGAAGACATGCGAGGTCGTAAGACCCTGATACAGTATCGTATCAATGGCAGGCAGTACGATGAGGCGGAAAAGGCGATCGAGGCATTTCTCAGGCGAAACCCGACTGACGCTCAGGCATTGCTGCTCAAAGCCGTACTGCTCAGATTGCGCGGAAGCCCCGCAAAAGCTGTTACCATCGCCACACAGGCCATCGAGAAACACCCGGAATTCGCGGCTGCCTTCGCAGTCAGAGCACGTGCATACATCGTAATGGGTGAGCTTGAAATGGCAAAGAACGATCTGGAATCTGCCCGCACACTCAACAGGACACCACAGATCTCCATGGAACTGGCAGATGTATACACGCGCTTGGGTCGGGAGGAAGATACAATCCTCGTCTTGAAGTCAATCGTGGCCGAGAACGAGACCTACGAGGCGGCCCAGATCAAATTGATAGGTCTGTATCTGGAAGATAAGAAGTGGGCCAACGCAGAAAACAGACTTGCTGCCGCCCACAAACTGTTCCCCAAGAAATCGATATACTGGATAGCTGAAGCCGAGATGTGGCAGCGCCGCCAGCAGAGCGCCAAGGCCATTGCCGCATTCGAGAAGGCTTTTGAATTGGACAAAGAATCCATATCGGTTGTCAGGGCGTACTTGCTGGGGCTTCTGGAAGCGAAGGCGTACGATAAGGCGTTGGCTATTGCCGATATCTACAAGGACAAGCCGTTCTGGGACGTGTCGGTGAATGCGGTTCTTGGAAGGATCATGGTTGCCAAGAAGCAGGACAGCAAAGCCAACGAGTTGTTCATCAAGTCAGTCGAAGGCGCTCGTCCGAGGGAACTGATTTTCGTCGTGTCTCAGATTCGCGAAGCTTATGGTTCAAAAATCGCCATCGAAAGAATGGTGGCATGGTCGAAACAACGCCCCGCTGACTGGTACGTTCAGGTGCTTGTGGGGAACCTGTGCACTGTGGCGGTGACCGATCCCGAGGAGAAACTCACCGCTGCGGAAAGAAGCAAGTATTTGAAGTTGGCAATCGATAGCTATGTTGCGTCCGTCGAGAAAGCAAAGAAGCCTGAAGATATTGCTATGTTGTTCAATCGGCTTGGTAAGGCTTACTATGATAACAAAGAGCCCCGAGAGGCCGAAAAAGCCTACATAAAATGCCTTAAACTTACACCAGACAGCCACGCTGCACTCAACAATCTGGCTTACTTGTATGTTGATGATCTTAATGAACCGGAAAAGGCCTTGCCTTATGTCCGAAAGGTTATCAGACTAAGGCCTCAGGATCCCAACGTGTTGGATACCTACGGATGGGTGATGGGCAAGCTCAAGAGGTATGCCGAGGCGAAGAAATATCTCCAGCGATCCATCGAACGCGATCCGGCGTTGGCTGCCTGCCGATACCATCTGGGATGGGTTTTCGAGCAGATCGGAGACCGGAAGCAAGCCCGGAAGCATTACCGTCTGGGAGTGGAGTTAATCCGCACCAGGCCGCACCTGCCGCTTTACAAGCGGTTCCAAGACGCCTTGAAGCGTCTTGGCGCATAATGAGAATTACCTGTCTGGAGAGACGCACATGACAACACTGCCAACACACGAGCACACACCGAGCATTGTGACCGCGGGAAACGTGCCCCTGTCACCGATACCCAGGCCCGGTCGGCCTGCCGTCAGAGCCGGCGGTATGACCGGGCATGATGTCATGCGGATCATTCGCAAGCATCTGTTGCTCATCATTATCATGCTGTTGGTGTTCACTCTCGCCTCGATCGGCGGCACGATGGTGTGGCTGAGATACGCACCTACGTATACATCCACCGCCCGCCTCAGTGTCACTCCGCCACGGACTAACGTCTTCGCCACTGGCGATCGCGGCATCGCCAGCGACCTGGATATCCTCAAGCAATCTTTCGTGAACGTCGCAAAGGTCGATTCCGTGCTGCGCAGGGCAATAAATGAGGATGATGCTGAAGATGGAAGGAAACGGGACCGGATCCGCAAGACGGCTTATTTTACCGGTGACTTGACCGGAACCATCAGCCTGCTGCAAGACGAGCTATCTGTTGCGGCCATCAGAAACACAAACATGATCCGAATATCACTGAGCGGAACAAACCCCGAACATTTGCCTGAAGTCGTCAACGCCGTTGCGGATGCTCTGGTTTATCAGTCAACCCTAGCCTCCAGGGCGAAGCGGGCCGAGCAAATGAAAAGCCTGAACGATCAACTTGATGACACCCTCAATACAATTTCAGCCCAGCGTAAAGCAATCGAACAGATTCGAGGCGCGTCAGAAGTGCCTCTCATGCGAGAGCGCCGAAATATTACACAGATCTCTCTGCAATCACTGACCTCTTCACTGACCCAACTCAGACTCGTCAAGGCACAGGCCCAAGCGACCCTCGACGCTCTCAAGGAACAGCAGAAAGCCGGTACTCTTGCTAAATCGCTCGAGGTAATGCAGGCGCTGGAACAAGACGCCACGTATCGTTCACTGGTAGTTACCGCCGAGAACATCCAGATAGAACTCAGGAGCCTCGAAGATCGCCTTCTTCCCGAACACCGGAGCATCAAAGCGACTACCGCCCGCCTGAAAACCGTCGAGGCGAAGCGGGATGAAATGAAAGCCACACTGGTCCGGAAACAGGTCAAGGCAATGATACAGCAACAGGAATCCCAGGTCATCGCAGTCAGCGAGCGACTCCTGGCAGTGGGGAACCAGTATCTTGAAGAGTCCAATAGTTTGCGCGACCTGGGTACAAGCCTGTCAAAGATCGGTACACTTGAAGCCTCCATAGAAAGATTGCAGACCAGAGCTGAGCAGTTGAATGCGGCTTTGCTGCAGTTCCGCATCGCGATGGGCGAAGCCCCCATCAGCATGCAGTCGCCGGGCGAAACACCCATCAGACCATCGATGCCCAAATATACCATCATGGTGCCCGTCGGCGTTATGCTGGGGCTGGCTTTCGGGTTCGGACTGGCGTTCCTGCTGGAACTGATGGATACATCCATCAGGAGCCCCGCTGACATTTCCAGAAAGATCGACCTTCCGCTGCTCGGAATGATTCCACACGAAGACGATATGGACGAAGAAATCGAAGACATGAGGACCCTGATGCTCACCAATGCGGATTCTCTTGCAGGTGAAGCATACAGGCAAATCCGCACCTGCCTGTTGTTCAGTGGACCGGCCAGCCAACGCCGGTCACTGATGGTCACCAGCCCGTCACCAGGCGACGGACGAACCGCGGTGACCTTGAATCTGGCCGCTTCGATCGCTCAGGGTGGGCGAAAGGTCCTGGTTGTAGACGCCAACTTCCGACAACCTTCGCTGAGCAACCTGTTCCCGCAAGCTTCGACCAATGGCCTGAGCAGCGCTCTGGTCGGACAGGGACGATGGGAAGACAACGTCCACCAGGTCGAGAGAAACCTCTCGATAATGACGGCAGGACCGCTACCGCCAAATCCCGCGGAATTGCTCGGCAGCGAACAGATGAAAACAATTATTGGTGAAATGACCGCCCAGTACGACCAGGTCATCTTCGATGCCGCACCAGCCCTGGTGGTGACCGATCCCTCGGTGCTTGGTACGCAAGTCGATGGTGTAATCATCGTTATACGGGCCGGAACAAGCACCCACGGAATCCTGCAGCGCACCCGCGATATATTCCTCCACGTTGGAGCTCACGTCATCGGCGCCGTGCTGAATTGCGTTCGCACCACCGCGGGCGGGTATCTCAAGAAAAACTACAGCACGTTCTACGAATATCGCAGTCAGCAGCTTCCGGCCTCTACCGACATTCAGAGGCCCAGTCCGCCATTCCCGCCGGAACCCCAGCCAACCGAAGATATCGCATCGTCCAGCCAGACCGAGCCCACGGAGGATGCGGACCTGAGTTGACCGTGCTGCAAACTTGTACCTCTCCGAAGTCCTCGACCACAAAGTCGGGGGCTTCGTTTCGTTCAGGTTTCGGCGGATGATGAGGCACTCATGGCACTGGTGCAAAGGCGTGGTATCATTTCTTCGCCCGCCAAGGTCTGAATTTTACTGTCACTACAGCGCTCGGCTTGTCTGAAAATCCTACCCACCACGGATCAAGTGACGGTGGAAACGGAGGATGGAACAGCGCGGACTTGCCGACGGACCATCGCGGACCGGGGCGGGAGAACTTCCATTTCGTCCCGTAGGGGGTCGCCCCCAGGTTCTTGTGCATGTCCTTGTACTCCGCAGCGTCCAGACCGCATTCCTTAACCGCCGCCAGCACGTAGTCGGCGCTGAGTGAGAAGTTCGGCCTGCTCAGCTCTTTTTCGGCGCCGAGTTTTCCTTTCGCCGCCAGTTCGCTCAGGCTTGGAGCTGCGGCGTCATTGCGATCCGTTCCGGGCTTGACGAACGGAGCGGTGTCGATGCTGGACGGAATCTCTCGCGGCACATCCTTACCGGCTGCGAGAGAAGGTCCGCAGCAGAAGTTGCTCCTGTCGACCTGAAGGCCGAACTGGACCGGCAGGCCGCCCCAGCTTTTCCAGTCGCGGGCGTAGATTATGTTGTTTGCAACCGTGTTGTCCTTGAAATATGGTTTGTGGCTGGTGTTGGCTCCCCATTGAACGCCGCACTTTGTATGCACCAGCGTGTTGTTCCGTATCGTCATGCCGGTGGTCGGGCGGGGTTTCCAGGGATTGGAGAACTTGAAGATCACCCCCCAGGGCAAACCATATTCGGGAGAAACATATACGATGTTGTTCTCTATGGTCACGCCGCCGCCGTGTACCGGCGAGAGCCCCAGCATGCAGAATCCGTCCAGAAAGACGTTGTGACCCACACGCACGCCCGCGTACTCCACGGTGTCGAATTCAATGGAATCGTCCGCGCAATTGTGCAGCAGATTGTAAGAATACTCGTTGACCAATGCCGGATCCCTGGAGACCGTCGCGGCGTTTCCAATCCCGTCATAGCAGTCGTGGAGGTAACAGTGCCTTATCTTCCAGGCCCTCGCCCGGCCTCCGGGGAAAATCCCCGTCCCGCCCAGGACGCTGGAATACATCGCCTTCCACGTGTCGCTGCCCGTAAGCTGCCCGTAACGCACCCATTCATAGGCCGGGTAGTTGCTGAACTGGCAGTATTCGATGGTGATATCGGACGGTGCGAACTCCTGATTGTCCTTCCGGGCTCTCCGCCCGACTATCGCCCGGTAAAAACCGAAGAAATAGCAGTCCCGGATCACGATGTGCCTGCAGACCTCCGAGTCGCGCGACGGTCCAAGCCGCACCGCGGCCTCCGGCGCCGCGCGAAAGCGCAGCCCTTCGACCACAATGTGCTGCTGACCGGCGATGTCCAGCAGCACCCGGGCATCCGGCCTGCTTATTGCGATATTCGCCTTGTTAGGATCGGCCCCGCCGAGAAGGCGGATATACATTTTCTCACCCTGGCGGAAAAAACCCTCCTGCGGGGTCTTCCTTCTGGTGCGGAGTTCGTTGGCGTTCTTGTAGTTGTATAGATTCCGGCCGTCGGCAATCACCCAGACCTGACCGGTGCCACTTCCTCTCCAGTTCTTTGATATCCACTTTGTCTTGTAGATAGCGCCATCGACCTTCTCGAACTTCGGCGTTGTCTTCATCGCTCCGGTGATGATGGCTTTGCCCGGGACCTTGGCCTTGATCGTGATCGGATTGCCTGCCGTTCCGCTTTTCGCCAGTTTGAAGCTCTGGTGGTAGATCCCGTCGGCCAGCAGCAGCGTATCTCCCGGTTTAAGCCCGTCTGCGGCGTCCTGCAGGCTTCGTCCGGGCTTCACGGTTACGGTTTCAGCCAGGACCGGGCTCGCGGCCAACAGGCTGATGATCACAAGGAATGAAAGCGATTTCATAACAGGCTCCTTTCTATGGTGCATCTCTGCTTCATCGGGTGCGTTTCGCTTTGCGGGTCTCCTCGGCACCCAGGCTTACAGCAGCGATCAGCAGGATTAACCATAATGTGAGATTCTTCTTCATCCTTAGCGCTTCCGCACCCGGGTGATGCTGAAATCGTCCAGATCAGCCCCGCTTTCTTTGAATGCGGGCCGCTGAACGCCGCCGGTGGCTCTCTGCTCTTTTCGTTTTTGCGATCTGCTCAATTTCACCGTCGTGATCTTATCGAGATCTTCGGGCTTTATGGAGGCGGAAAAGACGAGCAGGACATCGCCCCTGCCGCCATATTCGAAGCCCAACTCCTGGAACCCCGGTTTCGGCGTATCCTTGTAGTTCTTTTCGGCGAGCTTCCGGAGCTTCGCGCCGCCCCTGGCCGTGACCGGGGCCCCAACGGCATAGAGCTTGCCCTCCCGTTGAACGGTTACGGCCGCTTCCGGAGACTTGCCGAAGTCGACGCTGTAGATGCTGACGATGACATGTCCGTTTTTTCCGATGCCGTACTGCCTGAAGCCGAAGCGGCAGTCACCGGCTTTGCCGCCGAACCGGCGACCGTCCACCAGAATGCAAAACGACTTGAGCGACCCCTTGCGAAACTTGTATCCGTTGGCGGCGATGCCGATGAACAGGTCCGATATCTCCCGCTTCGTATTGTGAACCGAAACGCCCGGGAAATAGACGTCCCTCGGCGATTGCGCGTTCAGTTTGAATGTCTCGTCGACCTGCATGCTCCTGATGTCGGGGAGGTAATCAAAACTGTCGAACCACACTGTCTCTTTGCCCAAAACCTTCATGGAGTACCGGGCAGTGTCCGACCCGTCCACATCGGCGACCTTCACCTTGAAGGTTACGGTCTTTCCGGCATCGGAGAGCGCGGGAATACCTGAAAATACCCCGTCGGGGGAAACCGTCAGCCAGTCCGGCCCGTCGACTTTGGAGAAGGTCAGCTTGTCGTTGTTCGGTTCGTACAGTTCCGAACTCCACGTCTTGTGAAATCCGTACCTGACACCGTTGCTGAACTTCAGTCCCGCAATGACGGGCGACCTTTTGAACGCATCGGCGTTGAAGACGGGCGCCGCCCCCGCCATGACGTGGACGATCAGGTCGCTTTTGTCGACCCAGCCGCTTTTGTCCGTGACGGTGAGCCTGCCCTTGTATTCGCCGACGGCGGGGGGAGTCCCCGAAACCGAGCCGGCCGGCTTGACCGTCAGCCAGCCCGGCAGTTCCTTGCCGGTGAACGTCAGCTTGTCCCTGGAGAGATCCGACACCTCGCGGACAAGGGAGGAGTTGATGGCGCGGCCGGGGACGGCAAGCAGACGCACGGGATTGTTCTTGAAGGACGGGTAATCGAGGATGGCGCGGGCATACCGATGCCCCATGGTGGTCAGGCCCGAACGGTTGAAGTGGATCGTATTGTTGGGCATTCTCATGGTCTTTCCGGTAGGCTTGCCCTCATCATCGGCGAGATGCCGCGTATGCTCGACGCAAAGCCCGCAGTTGGACGAACGGACGTGGGCCGCTTGATCGATGTAGTCTCCGATGTTGGCCAGCACGCGCGTGATGGTCCCGCAGGATTCACTTCCAAAATGGTCTTTCTGCGGGATGGAATTGCTCGCCATGCGGGTCAACTGCCCCGTGACGAAGGGCAGGGCGGGCATGTCGAGGTCCGACCGGATGTCACGGACGATACCCAGCAGGTTGTCCTTGAAACTGACGTATCGCCCCACGCCGGTGGTGTTGGATTCCCCCTGGTGCCAGAGAACTCCTTTGAACGTGCCCGATTTCTTCAGGCGCGCCAGATTACCGGGGTACATCGCGTTGCCCTTGACGAAGAAACCGATCTGCTTTCCGCCATAGGCACTGGCGACCAGTCCCACCTTCACCGCCGGATCGCCCAGCAGTTGCAGGTATTTCTTAGCGAAGGGAATCGGAAGGGAGAAGCTTACCTTGTTGTGCTTGACGAGGGGGTGCGCAGCCGGCCTCCAGCCTCCCGCTCTGTAGGCGAGAACACGGGGCGCCGGATCGGTGACCGGGTCATATCGGCCCTTGTCATTGTAGAGATGGCTCTCCTTGAAGCCCCCGGCCATGTTGGACTGTCCCAGACAGACGAAGATGTGAAAATTCTTCCTGTCTTTCGGGATCTCCCAGTCCTTGCCCGCCGCCTTCGCGTCAGTCGATGGCCGGGCGTCCGATTTCTCCGCTTTCGGCTTCTTCTGCGCCGGTTTTTCTTCGCCTTTTCCGACGGCCTCCATACCGCCAAGCGAAGCTGCGATGATTGCCACAACGAGGCCCGTTGTCTTCATGTTTGTCACCTTTCTCTGTCGCATTCGGTAAGAGAGTCTGCGATCCCAATCGTTGACTGAACGGCAGGGCCGGTTATTTCCGAGCGGGCGCCGTCCGCCCATCTCCATGCTGTTTCTTGAGCATCGCTTTCAATTTTTTCACCACTTCCGGGTGCGAGTCGTAGAGGTTCGTGGTCTCGCGCCAGTCCTTCTCCATGTCGTACAGCGCCCCTTCCTTCCCCTCTCCGTGGTTGACCCTGCCGCTTTTGGACATATACTTCCACTTTCCGTGGCGAATACCCATGGCCCCGCGGATGTCGTGATGGAGGATGGACGTGCGAATCGCCTTCTTCTCGCCAAGTAATGCCGGCAGCACGTTATAGCTGTCCTCGCCCATCGCATCGCTCAAATGATAACCCGTTATGGCGGCAAACGCAGCCATCATGTCCGTCAGGCAGATCAGGACATCGCTTCGCGCGCCGGCGGCGATCTTCTTCGGCCACCGGGCAATGAAGGGAACGCGGTGCCCGCCTTCGTGCAGTGTCCGTTTCTGGCCGCGGAACTCGCCGTTTGTCTTGTGTCCTTTCTTCCGCGCCGGCCAATCCGGTTCGGCTCCGTTATCGCTGGTGAAGATGACCAGTGTGTGCGCTCGATTGCCTACAAGCGTCAAGCCGATAACCCTCGTATTCTTCGCGTCGGACCGTATGTCAAACAATCTGCAAACTGAACTATCGGAAACAGATCAATGCGCCTTCGTCCGTTGAGACGTAGATCCTGCCGCCGGATATTGCAAGGCCCCAGCGGGCAGGTGTGCCGTTGATCTTGACCTTCGAGAACTCTTTGCCTGTATTGGCATCGAATACAACAACATCGCCTGACTTGGCGGCAACCACCACGATCTTGTTTGTAACGGCCATGGCTCGCGCCCCGCCGGCAACAGAGCACGACCACTTGGGGTTCATGAGAGCCCGCTCTTCGGGAGGCATCTTGGGTATCTGTTTGTGATGGGGGATGCGGATAGCGGCCAGCCTGATGTCGTACGCAGTTACCGAAGCTCCTGTGATGGCATACGCCATCGTCTTGTTATACACCACCTGTCCGCCGCGCACGGAACCGTACGATTGGCTGTAACCCGGAATGTTGTTGTTCCCCTGCCTGTCGGACCTTGACCAGGTATGATCCAACAGGCCATTCAAGTTACCTGTGAGCATTATCACTTCATCGTGA
The DNA here is from genome assembly GCA_016782885.1 of Phycisphaerae bacterium. GTDB lineage: Bacteria > Planctomycetota > Phycisphaerae > SM23-33 > SM23-33 > BS750m-G57. The sequence continues at coordinate 23,788 of JADHXQ010000047.1, forward strand.
CTCTTCTTCCCCAATCCGGTCTCCGGCAATGTTTTGCCCCTCCTCTTCAGAGATTTGTCCGGAGCCATAAGCGATTCGCCCCGCTCATTGAAAACCTGTGCATGGTGCGCCAGCCTTATGTCACCCTTGACATATCTGGGGATCTCAGGAACCGGGCTAATGCTCTTTCTGCCAATAGTCTTCATCATTTTCTTCCAGGAAAGCCGGCCTGTATAGGCGTCGAGTTTATATCCGGTCAGGCCGCTATTCAGATCAGCATGCCGCCCTGCGGTGAAGTAGACGCTTCCGTTCTTAACCAGAACTCCGCAGGTGACGGGGAAATGAGATTCAATTTGGCCAAACACGCTGACCCTGCGCTGTGCAGGAGCGGCCTGATATCGCCAAATCAAGGCGCCGTCTTTAGAACGCAGGCAGTAAACATAGCCGTCCTCGCTTCCGAAGAGCACTATCTTGCCATAGAATGTCGGCGGCAACACAACGCGAGACTCAGAGACGAACGACCAGAGGTCCTTCCCTGTGCCTGCTTCAAAGACTTTGATACGGTGAGACTCCGGCAGCGCCACTGCAACCATCCCCTGAGATGCTGTTGGTGCCGAAATTGTGCCGGAGACCCTGTAGCTTGATTTCCAGTCCCGGCTTGTCCATTCCGGAAAGATCTGATCTTCAGGCGTGACCTCCCAGAATTTCTTCAATGGCAAGTTCACTTCTTCGTTCGTTAAGCAACTGCGTTGCTCATTGCCCAGGTAAGTCGCCCAATCGGCGGCATACTCATCGGTCAGATTCTCTTTATTGACGGTTCCGTAGGCAGGGCCTTTCAGCAATCGTTGATCATCGGGGATTGGGCCGAGCGGTCTGGGGGTCGCCAAACCGGTATATCCTCTAAGCATGGAAAAACAGCCGCACAATTTTGGAAAACAGTAGATCATGCCATTACCTAAAAGAATACCGGGACTTCCGCCGCAAACATTTCTCACAAATTCTTTTCTGTATTTCTCTCCAGTGTGAATGTTGATAAATCCAAATGGGCGGCCTTCGAAAAAGAAGTTAACGGTTGCAGCACTGTCCATTACACATCTTAAAACAGCTTCCTGAACGCCATACCCTTTGGCCTGTTTTTTAAACTCACCCGTTTGCGGATCATATCCCATAATACCGGTTGTATCCCAAATGAGTCCGTCAAATGCATGCACATCTGTGCCCGGTCCTATGCGACTCTTACGTTCACGCTTCCAGAGAGTCTTGCCATCTTTAAGGGAACGTACCTCCAAAATACTGCCCTTTTTTCTGCCGCCCGCCGGAAAATGCTTGAATGCGTACACACCATACTTTGCAACTCGCAATCCACTACCCGGGAAGTCCTGAGTCCAACGCTCTTTGCCATCAGCCAGGTTCAGGCAGGTTAACTTCCCCCTCAAATGTCGAAGCACATACTTATCTGAAACCAGAATTTCGGTTTTGGTATTGCCCACCCAGCCGTCCCAGCCTGCCCATCTGCCATTCTTCCAGGTACGATCGTCCGGCTTATTATAAGTGCTGACTGAGCCCTTAAGGTTCTTATTCATCCAGTTCAACTCACCTGTTTGTCTATTGACAGATCCCAGGCCGTCATCTGCGGCAAAAACAATATTCTCGCCAACATGAACGAGCGCCAGCGGGCATACACCCCTGATATCTTTGTAATGCTTAACGACCTTTCCAGTATCTCCATCCAGCGCCACCAGGTTATCGGCGCCAGGTACAAAGGCATACACCTTTTTTTCAAACGCGGTGAAAGACTTCTGTTCCTGCCCGGCGATTCTCCAAATCAACGTTCCATTAAAGGCATCTCTGCAGACAATCTCGCCCTTAACGTAATAGTAATTCTTCCCATCTATGGTGCGGCTGCTAATCCCGGGCCAAAGCCAAATGGGGCCCTGCCGCCATTGAAGCACTCCGGAGTATCCGACCAGTTTGTCCTGGGAAATACTTGTGCCCTCCGGATCGTGTCGACCGTGGGTCCATTCGTCCATCTCCTTTGGGCGAGGCTTGACGATCCTGGTCCACGGCCCGACCTTGGAAGTCGCTGTCGCACCACAGGCCGATACCAGCAACTTGGCAAGAGCGCTATCTCCCGCAACAAGGATGGCGCCATTCGGCGTCACGATACGGGCGACTTCATCGGCAGAAACCCCAGACTTACCAAAGGCCGCCAGATCGTCAATCGCCACAACATTAACGAAATTATCTGTATAGGGCAGTCGTTTGGCGGAACTATGGATAGCAGCAACCAAGCCGTAAGCCTTTCTGGCAAGGATCGCCTTTCTGGCCTTATCGACACTGGCGGAATCAAACAATACGCTCTGTACGACAAATCGGCCGGCATCGCGAGTCTTGATCAGCGTGTCGGCATCGGCGCTGCCCAGATAGACAATCACGCCGCCTTTGGGGCTGCCGGGCAATGCGATAAACTCCGCCAAGTCACTCGCTGCTATGGCGCTGTGAGTCGATACAGCAAGAGTGCATAAGAACAACCCGTACACCAATACTCGCCTATTCATGGTCAGTCCACCTTTTGTCGGGCTGCCCCGTCAACCACGGCCCGGCACTGTCAACAATATCATTATGCCCCATTTTACTGTTCCTGGTTCCGGCGTCTGAACTTTTCCATACCGATATAAGGACTAATACATTTTCAGTTGACCGTCGAACCTGTAGCTCTTTCCGGTCTTGAATTCGAAGGGTTTCTTCGCGTCGCCACAGGCTACCATCCCGCGGTCGTCACGCCTGGCGTGGAAAGTCGCCGAGACGAGCTTCCCAGCCGCCCAGGTCAGGTCGATCCTGTGTCCGCCCCGGATCAGAACGCCGGTGATCGAGCCGTCGGGATAATCCTTCGGCCAGGCCGGCAATAGCTCGATGTATCCCGGGCGGGAGAATACCAGCATCTCCATCAGCAGCCGCGGCAGGCTCAGAGAGGCGTCAAGGTTGTTTATCTTCGGACCCGGACGGCAGGATGAGGCCATGTTGTTATAGAAATACTTGCTGGAAGCCAGGCGATGCAGATTGCTTCGCACCTTCTCGACATCCTTCAACCGCGCCGCCATCAGCGACACATGCATCAGACCGTGCGTCTCGCGGGCGTCAAAACGAAAGCGTTGGTCAAGCGCCGCGCCGGCGGCCTCGATCAGTTTGGTATCCGCGCCCGGCAGGGAGAATTCCCACCACGGGTAGACCATGATCAGGTGGGAGAGGTGGCGGTGCTTGTAGAATTCGCCATATTTCGCCGGAGCCCATTCAGCCAGAGCGCCGTCCCTGTTGACGCGATAGGGGGCAATCTTCCCGAGGTAATTCTTCCAATTGGCGATCTTCTTTTCATCCAGTTTGAACTGCCCGCCGAGTTCGATCAGGATACGGAAGACCTCCCGGGCCACGGCAAGGTCGAATGTGCAGTCCTGGAGAGTCTTTACCTGGCCTCTCGGCGAGTTCTCCGGGGAAACGCCCGGGTAGATATGGTAGAACCCGTCGGTTCCCTTCACCATGTAGTCCTCGTAGAAATCAGACATCTCCAGGTAGAGGGGCAGGACCTCTTTCTTCATAAAATCGCGGTCGCCGGTCAGGAGTGCGTAGTCGTAGAACGGGTGGATGTTCCAACCCGCGCCGCCGGGCCAGTACATCCAGCCCATCCGATTGCCGAGGTGGACGAGATATCCGGTCTCCGGATCGGTGTAGTTACCTGCCAGGAATCCGCGACAACCGAGATACTTGCGCGCGTTGAGGCGCCAGCCCGGCAGCATCCCCTTGATATAACCGAAGTAGGATTTTGCGCACTGGGGCAGATTGCCCATAGCCGCCGAGGAGATCTGGAGGTTCACGTTCGAATCCAGGACGAATCCTCCCTGCCACGGCGGCGACCAGTTACCGCCCCATATGCCCTGCAGCGGCGAGGGGTATTTTCCGCACGATGAGATCAGCAGGTACCGGCCCATGGCGTGTATCTGCTCCAGGAAGAGCGGTGTGACGCCTTTTTCCACGGATGAGTCAATCAACTGCTCGGTGGAGGTCGTCGACCATTGCTTTGAGGCGCCGAGATCGAGGACGACGCGCCGGAACATCTCGCCATGCTCCTTGGCGTGCGGCGCCAACAGTTCATCATAGGCTCCGGGCAGTTTCGCCAACTTCGCCTGAATCGAGTCGCGCTGCAGGACCGATGCGTCCTTTTGCGCCAGGACCCGAATCACGATCAGAATCTCATCGGCGCCGGTAACGGTCAGCTTGTCGCCGTCGGTTGACGTTTTACCGCCCTTGGCGGTGATGCGTGCGACACCCTCGTAACCTCCCGGGTCGAAGCCGTACTCGACATCGTAGTAGAGCCAGCCCGCTGCCGCCGCGGTTTTCGGCGGCTTCGTGAAATCTTTCAGGGCGACTCCCTTGACGCTCTTTCTGCGCCCGGGTGTTTCCTTCAGGAACAGCGTTACGTCGAGCTTGCGAGCGCCAGTGGCTTTGAGCTGAATGACGTTTACGTCATGCCTGCGGGACGAGAAGACTTTCTGGCGCACGCCACCATTTCCATTCTTCCAGCAAGTCAGCGCTTCGCCGGTTTCAAGGTTCACCCCGCGCCGGTACTCCGACGGCTTGCCGTTAAATTTGTATTGGATATTGAGGTCAAAAGCCGGATGCGGAATCACACCTTTGGTGAATATACACCCCTTTTCAGCGAGCTGTTTTTTCGCTTCGGTGTTGGCCAGGGCGTATGCTTCCCGTTCCTTTCCCTCATCGATCAGCCGTCGCACTTTTGGCAGGAGATTCGCTATGTCGGCGACTGTCTCCTTCTTGCGATCCCAGAATCGGACGAACAGCTCCTCGTGATTGATGATAATCCGTTCGTTATCCGTCATCCCCATCACCCTGGCGCCGTGCCGGCCGTTGCCGGTGACCATACCATGTTCCCATTCAGACGCCGGTTTCTCCGAGTGGATCACCCAGCGGTCGGACGCAGATAGACTAGTCGCTGCAACCGACATAAAAAACGACAGATAAATGGGCAGGCATATGTACCGGCCCGGTTTAAATAACTTCACTTTGCTTCCTTATTCTTTGTGGCGTCCTTCGGCGCCGTGCGCACGCCGCGCCATTTGTGCGACGGGCAGCGAGCCGGATCCGCGACCGCAGCCAGCAATCGATCGGACAAGCGCGCACGCTGAATATCCCAGACGTGATCGAAGACCCCTGCGCGGGGAGTGTAATGCGTGCAACGCATCCCGGAGCCGACGGCGTCAGCCTGGGGCCAGTCCGCCGGTAAGGTCAGCGTGCCCAAACCGTGCGTGCCCTTGAACTTGCGTCCCGCGGCGTTGCCGACCGTTACCGCACGTTCGGACTGCGGGTCGCCCTTGAAGGCGTCCCAGTCCCATTTGTTGATTCCGCCGATGCCCCAGTAGGAGGGACCGACCTCGTCCGGCGCCGGCTTGCGCGGACCGCGAACCGCTTTCTCGAGTTCCAACTCGGTCATCGGCCGCAATCCCGCCCAGGCCGCGAACGCCGCGCCGTCCGCCCATGACAGACCGAAACACCCCGGTCCGGCCCGCGCCCTGGCCGCTTTGCTGGAGTAGCCATCATCGTTGCGAAAGACCTGGCCCTGGCCCCCGGAATAATGAACCCTTCCCGGTCCGACTTTCCCGTTCTTTCGTGCCACCGCCCAACGTTCCTTCCCGGCGTAACGTTCGTCGGCCTGTTTTTTGGGCAGCGTGTTCAGGAAAGCGGCGTACTGTGCGGGCGCGATCTGGTGTTTCATGCAGTAGAAGGCCCCAAAGCCGTTGGGGAAGGCCGCCGGGATCGCGCCGCCATCTTCCGGTTGACCGCCGTGTTTTCTCGCCCAGAGTTTGCCCGCCTGGCGTCCGGTCTGAATCGCACCGGGCCCGGTCACCCGGTACGGCTCGATGTGCTGGCTGCCGTCGCTGTACCGGTAGAATCCGCCCGGCTCCAGTCCGCCCGAACCCAGGTGGAACGATCCTTCGGGCACGTAAACCATGCGAATTCCGAAAGGCCGGATGCTGATCCCTTTCAGGTCTTTGGCGTTGCCTTTGTGACTCGTGAGATCCCAGACGACCGTGACTTTCTTCGCCACCAACGGGCCCTCGCCGCCGGCCGACCGCCGAAGGAACAGACCGGTGAAACCGTCGTCGCCACGGGGCACGATGAGGTCCACCTGCGTGGGGCCCTTCGCTTGGCCGTAGCCCGTCGGATTCAGCACTTTGTCGGCCGCCAACCGCATGTGTTGCCATTCTCCGCCCTCGGCCCGCACTTTGAAAAACAACCAGGCTGCGTCGTGATTGTGCTTGTCGCGCCAGGAATCCTTCCAGGCGACATCGAAGGTCAGCACAGCGGTTTTCTTATCGCGGGGCTTGACAATCAGGTTCTTGATCTCGACGTTCCAATCCAGCCAATCGGCGACTCCGCGAATCACCTTCCCGCCGGATGCGGAATGCCTGTCCGAAACCGGCGCCTGCGGGCGCGGTGCGGCTTGAACAGTCGCGGGCGCCGGCGGCGGTTGGCGGATCTCATCCGTGCGCACACAGCGAAAACCCATGCTCCAGTAGGCACTCCGCGACCCGTTCCATTCCCGGCTGAAAGGCGTGATCCGGCTCACTTTTTCGCGATCGGAGATGTGCAGCCGGCGACTTTCTTTCGGCGGTTCGGTGACTTCTGCGATCCAGTACGCATGGGTTCCGCCGCGAATACCGGTGCCCATCCCGTGGCTTTGCGGTCCCTTATCGAGCGGCCATTTCCCATGTGCGCCGCTGAAACGGCGTCCGTATGGATTGCCGACGGTCATCACGCGTTCCCAGAGATTCCCGCTTAGTTCCAGTATGCCCCAGTACGAGGCGCCCGCCTCGACGCGTCCGCTGCGGGGCGTGGCGAAAACCCCCGCCCGTAGCGGCCCGTTGACCGCATCGGCGGCCGCCTGCCCGTGTCTGCCTCCGGGGCCCACGCGCCGGATGGCGCCGTACCACACGGCATTGCCGCGCTTGGCGTCGGGGGCGTTGTCTCCCCGCCAGGCCACACCTTCGTCGGGCCGACCGCGATTCTTGACCACGTAGCCGGCATGATCGGCGTCGGGAAAGAGCTTGTCGAAATCCTTGCCGGCGATTCCGGGCGTCCCCCAGGCGTATTCGTTGGGGACGGGTTTCAGTGGTCCACGACAGGCCTTTTCGTACTCCAGTTCCGTCATCGCGCGCAAGCCCGCCCAGGCCGCGTACCCCCCGCAGTCCTTCCACAGCAAACCGCTGCAGGCGACGTGGGGCCGGTCGGTCTGGTACACCGCCGGGGAGCCGGCTTTCCCGGGAGTCACCAGCTTGATCCCCGTCGGGCTATTCTTGAGCGGATCCAGGCGGTCCTGCTGTTTGGCGCTCAGCGTGTTGAGAAAGTCCACGTATTGCCCTTCCGTGATCTCGTGCCTCATGCAGTAGAAAGCCGCAAACCCCTTGGGGAACCGGGCCGGCAACATTTGTGCACCGCTGCTGGTAAAGTCTTCGGCCCGTTCCATCCCGAGGGCGTCATGGTTGCCCAGATTCTTTCTGTCATCACCGCCCAGCACGATTGCGTCTTCGCTTTCAATCCGGAAGGGCGCGTCGGTGTCGCCTGCGGAGAACCGTCCAGCCGGATTGCTGTTCTTGGCCCCGTCGCCGACCCAAAATGCACACTGCGGCACGTAGACCATCTTTATTGCGAAGACCTTGAGTTCTACGGCGCCAGGGTCCTTTACGCCGTCGACTCCGTGCAGCCAGCGCAGCGTCACGTCCTTTGAGTTGTTGGCGCCACTGCCGGCTTTGGCGCGATAGACAAACAGTCCGACACCGCGATTGCCATCGTCACTGGGGCCGATATCCACTTTTGTTCCGGCCGGGACCTTATGGTCTCCCTTGTTCGTTGAGAGCGTCGCATGCGAATACCCTTCGGCTCCGGACTTGTGGAACTTGGCGAACACCCAAGCCGCGTCCCAACTCTCAAGTTTGAGCATTCCGGTCCCGCCGTGCTGGTCGGCGGTTACTTTCCAGGCTGCACGCCAGGAGTGATCCCAGGCGATGTCGAACGTGACGGTACTCTGTCCGGCCGCGGGACCGTCCTGGCGCCGCACGTTTTCGATCCGGACGGGATCGGCCTGCCCCGTACCGCGGAACCGCGCCTGTGTGCTATCGTTTGCCGTGATACCAGATGAACACGTCAGCAGCAGTGTAGCAATAGCCGCCGCCCCCACGCGAGTGAACGGACAGCCATATCGTAACCAGCTCATAGCCAACTCCTTGTATGATGAATGTCCACTTCATCGTTTGCGTTTGGCTTTGCCGACCTCCTCGGCGTCCTTGACGAAAGCGTCGAACGTCCAGGTCCAATAGGCGAAGCGCTGCTTCGCGGCCGCGTCGCTTGCCAACTCGGTCAGCGCTTTGTTGTGAAGCGTCTTGAGCCGCTGCACGTAATCCGGCGTCCAGGCCATGGCAAACAATCGCTTGGGCACGAACCATCCGCCCGGGACTTTGACGCGGCTGTCTCTCCATGCGCCTTTCTCCCAGAGGTCGCATTCCAGCCGAACCATTTCACGCGCCGTGGGGGCGGCCTTTCCGAAGAGGCGCCGGCACATCTCGTCCAGCACTGCGTCGGCATCCAACTCGGGGTTCCACATCGATTTCATCCAGACATAGAGCGTCGGGGCGGTGTTGGTCCACTCGCCCAGGTTCATTCCATTGAGGAACGACCCGGCCACGATACTCTTGACCTCCGGATAGAAATCGCGCACGACGTGCGGGTATTGATATGGACCATAGGTCCAACTGACGCAGTAGTCCCATACGGTTACCGGCATGCACGCCTTGGACCTCCAGGCGCGCAGGGTCGCTATGGAGCCCTTTCGAATCTCGGCTTGAGCGCGCAACGGCATCGGCCAGGTGGTCATCGCGACCTCGACGACGAGGTTGTCGGGGAAATCCAGTTTCGTGGGGCATTCCTGGTAGTTCCAGTAGGGCAGGTAGATCACCTTCTTGCCGGGCCAGCGCTTCTTGACGGCCTCGCACATGCGTTTGGCGAACAGCGCCATGGTCAGTGAAGGGCCCCTGAACCAGCGTATGCTGCCGGTGTCGAAGAACTTGTCGGCCTTGGCAAGCGTTTCCCGGCAGGCGGGGCAGTGGCAGTCCACCGGCCGATCGGGAGGGGAAACCGTCACGCACGTGGAAGTGACCCAGGGACACCCCTTTCCCTTGTCCCAGGCTCGTTGGCAGCCGGCGAGTAGAAACTCCAGAGTCTTGGGCGAACTGTAGCAGAACATCTTGGGGTCGCGCGTACCGTCCTTCTTGAGCGCGAGCAGTTGCTTGTGGTCTTCGGAGTTCCACCCCTTAGGGGGGTTCCCCGGCGGGCTTTGGGGCTGGTGGACTTTGATCTTGTAAGGCCAACTGCACCCGGAACGCACCAGCGGCAGATAAGTGTCCATCGGAATCTTGGCAACTCCCTTGGGGATAGCGCCCGGCGGAAAGGCGAGCGGGGCCTTGTCGGAAGACCGTGCCTTCGCCGGAAGCTTCCAGCCGTGCGACGGGAAGTACTCGCGCAGGCGGAAGACAGGCCGATCGCTGTAGTGAGCCGGAGGAATGACCAGCGACCCGGCGGGTGTAATGGTCCGTCCGCCGAGTTCGGCTGGCCAATACCAGCGCACGGAGACGAATCGCTCCAGGAAGTCCGCCACCGCCCACGCCGAGCCCTCGTTGCTCCAGGACGCCCATCGCGTGCTCCCGGCCGGCAGTTTTTGCGTGCTGCCGACGAGATAGACGCGGTTGGCGGCGGTCTTGACGACAAACCCTTCGATCGGAATCTTCGCGGCCTCGATGCCGGCTTTACGAGTTTCCCCACAGTCGCCGATCACAATGGCGGGTTTGTCGGCTGGCGGGGCCTCGGCGGCCTGTATCAGCGTCACGCCGGTGCTCAGGCGGATGACTTCCACCATTTCGTCGACCAGTCGTTTGAGCGTCGCGCTTGGGTTGCGATCGGCCAAATAGACCACCGCCCGCGCCTGCCCGCGGCGCACGATCTCGACCGGCGGGTGGACCGGCGCCTCCATCCAGGTCACGGGCGTCAGATCGCGCGGTTTCAAGTCGCGCGGTTTGGCCTCGGCGTACGCTCCCATCGCCAATACAAGCCATGCCCCCAAAGCCGGAAGCGAAATGTCCCGTTTCATAGGCGGCCTCCAGTTAGCCGGCATTTCCTGGACCTGCCTACCGGCAGGGTAGCGACTCTCCCCGCGACCATCGCAGGGCATTTGCAGTGATTGTATCCAATGCGGCGCGTTGGGCAAACTGAATCTGGAACTTGGTTCAGGTATCGCAGCATTGCAGTACAAAGTTTCACACATCTCATTCGCACAACGATACAGAGCCGCGGCGTGTCGCCGCGGCGGGGTTCTTCTTCACGCAATATTCCTGGCGAAAAGGCTCCTAACGCGTTGGTACTACGACAGATAAAATCGTTCTGACCCTTTTCCCCTTCGAGTACCGAACAGAATTGGTAGCGTCCCCTATTTTTATTCCCATCTTATACTGTACAATAGATTGCATTTTAGACGATTATCTGTATAGTATTATATTATGCAACCTCAACATGAATTCATGAGAGAACTTCGTCGTCTGACAGGGCGGACGGATCGGCTTTTTGCGTTGACGGATTTTCGCTGTCTTCTACCGAAACATTCGGAGGCGGCGTTCAGGCCCTTGGTTTCAAGACTCGTCAAGCGAGGTGATCTGATTCGCCTCTGCCGCGGAATCTACATGCTGGGCGACTGTGAACTTCGAGGCAGTGCATTGCTCGGCCGGGTCGTTACGCTACTGCGGGCGAATTGTTTCAACTATTTGAGCCTGGAGACGGTTCTCAGTGAAGCCGGGGTTATTTCACAGATTCCTATGGGCAGAATCACGGTGATGTCGTCGGGGAGGTCCAATGTGATTTCCTGCGGCGACTACGGTGTGGTGGAAATCGTCCACACGCAAAAGACGCCCTCTGGACTAACCGGCCTGTTGACTTACGATTCGGTCTGCGGGCTTTGGCGAGCGTCGGTGGTTCAGGCTCTCCAGGATATTCGAGACACTCACCGGGACACGGGGCTGGTGAATTGGGAGATTGCAAATGAGTTTGTTCGATGAGTTGGTGAAACAGGCGCTGCTGTCCGAGGCCGCTCTGGGGACTGTCCGGGCGGCGGTGGAGAAAGAACTGCTGCACCATGATATTCTTCGCGAAATGAGTCGGGCCGGTCTGCTGACAGGACTGACGTTCATCGGCGGGACGTGTCTGCGGATGTGCTATGGATCGCAACGCCTCAGCGAGGATCTGGATTTTACCGGCGGGAGCGATTTTCATCCGGATCAACTCACCGGTTTGAAGAATACGCTGGAATCTACGCTGATGGAGAAATACGGCTTGCCCGTTTTTGTCAGCGAGCCTCAACTGGAGACCGGAAACGTCAGCACGTGGAAATTTCGATTGGAAACCCAACCCCTGCAAAAACAACTTCCGGCGCAGAGAATCCATATCGACATCTGCGCCCTGCCAAGCCGTCAGCAGCGTCCGTCGCTACTGCGGAATCACTACGGCGTAGACATGGGCTCCGACGGGCTGATCGTGCAAGCCGAAAGTCGTGAGGAAATCCTGGC
>JADHXQ010000048.1 GCA_016782885.1 Phycisphaerae bacterium
CTGATCCTGGTCGCGGCGCTGCGTCGTAGGTCGTAAGGCGTAAACCGGTCAACGCCCGCTCGTTTGCATGCTCGCTTCAGAGCTACGTTCAGAGTCTGGGACTTGTATTGCTCTCCAGGCTTTATCATAGGATGCTCTTTGCGGTTCGTACCCCGCCGATTCCCGTAGCCAGCAGGCGTTTTGCGATTGGCCAATCTCTTGTCCAGAAGTTCTTGAATGGCTTCATCTGGGCTGAAAATGTAAGCTTTGGATGTGAAGCTCTTGATCCGCGGCTTCAGGATGGCCTGCACTTCCGATGTAAGTGGGATAGCACGAACCCGGTGCAGGTGAGCCGTCTTATGGTCACCAACGTCGCTGGCGTCACGGCCGGGGACATAGACCCAGCAATCCGGATCATTTCGGCTGATGTCAAATGGACGCATGCGGCATACTTCTGAGGGTCGCATCGCAGTGGCCCACATAATGCGAAACATGTCGGCTACGACAGATGTCAAGTTCTCGGTTACTTTGTTGAACTCCTCAAGGGTAACGGCAGCCCGCTTGGGCTTGTCTATCGCGGAAGTTTGCCCCAGACGCAGCGGCCGAACCTCTTTCAGCAGTTGCTTCTGGGCGTCCGTAGTAATCTGCCGGCCTATCCCCCACTGCCACATCTTATAGATCCCGTTCATCACGCTGTTAATAGCGGTTCGCCTGTATGCGATCGGCTCCTCCTGATCGTCATTGCGAAAGTATCGATACTTCACCATGGCGTCCTGAATTCCCTTGAGTTCATCGGGACCGAAATCGGCCACCGGCCAGTGGGCGTATGGATCAAGGAATGGTCTAAGCTGATTGATCTTGTTAAGGGCGGGGTTCGATCTCCCATTGCTGAGTGGCCGATGGTATTCCGCGAGCGACTCAACGTATTTCTCAACGAGATGTCCAACCGTCCGGATAGTCGTGGGGTTGACCGCTCGCTCGATCGCCTCGTAGGGATCGATGAAACTCAGCGTTTTTTCGGGATGCCTGTTGAACAGGTCGAGCCACTGGCCAAATGCGATATAGATTTCCCCTTCGCTTCGGCCATCCGGTGGGCCAAAGCTGACACTGGTGCGCCGCCCGTCCGCCCTGTAGACATCGGTGACGAACGAGCGACCTTTTCGCCTCAGAGTTGGAGGTTTGCGTTTTCCTGCCATCTTTGGACTCCCTTGGACTGCTCTCTATATAACATACGCTGAACCGAATATCAAGACTGACGCCGCAGAATCGCCGCAGAATGGGCCGATTATTGCGAGATTAGTAGATCCTAGATGAGATTAACTGAATCTCATCGAGAACTTTATAGAACTCTAACCAATTCTACACTCAATTGTTATGTGCTGAAATACCTATAATCCCCGTTGATTCGGTTAACCCGAGCGCCTGCTCGACACGCAGGAGGTCACTGGTTCAAGTCCAGTACGGCTCAGTGACGCAAGCCTTTGCAAATCAAAAATCTTATATGGGGTCGTTATACATCATTTCTAGTGTTGATCGTGGCACTACACTTTTGAACATGCAGAAACGTGTAGAATGTCACGAAGTCGATCCGCATTCCACCTCCTTTCTTACCACAAGCTGACCGGGCAGTATTACGTGACTCGATGACAAAACAGGGTCTACCTTGGAACCGATCGGGATGGGGCCGGCCTTGGGAGCCAATTCCGTGTGGTTGTCGATACGTGTTCCAAAGATTTCGTTTTTGCATAAGAACAGTTTATGGGAATTCGGATTCGGGAGACTTACAAGGCAATACGGCAGAGAATACTTTTGGATGTTGCCTCGCTTGCGCAGTGCCTACACCCGGCTAACGGTCACGAGACGGAGCCCCCCGCCGCGGTTTTCGCAAGATGATCCTTGTTGTGGAATGATGGGCAAGTAGAATCACAACGGTAATTCGCGATTACTCTCAATGCAACTATCATGGAGACGCGAGAGATGAAAACAAGACTACTTTTCGCCTTGATTACGACTGCTTCATTTATCGCCGCGGTGCGGGCGGCTGAACCCTGGCCGGCGAACGTCAAAGGGCACGTGCCCGTCAAGCCCGGCGAGCATCCGCGACTGCTGTTTCGCCGGAGCGACCTGCCCAAGCTGCGGGCGCGGGCGAAAACACCCGAGGGTCTGGCGATCCTCAAACGCCTTAAGATCACTCTCAACGGGAGCGACGGCGCTTCGATGCCGGAAAATCTCGGTATGAAGGGCAAGGCGTCCAAGGACGGTTCGGGCCAATTCGCCAAGGACCCCGCCGGAAAGACGTTCACCATCTCACACGTCGCGGGATACGGCTTCCTGTACCAGCTCACCGGCGAGAAGAAGTACGCCGACCTTGGCCGCAAGGCGATGGATACGTCGCTGGCGGGCTATCGCGGGCGCGACCGCCGGTATTCGTTCAAGGCTCCGTACGGCGCGTTGCGGGCCGGTCCGTCGCTGGGCTGGGGCGTACTCGGATACGATTTGTGTTATGACGGCTGGGATGAGGCCTATCGCAGCAAGATCGCCAAAGTGATTTTCGACTACGATGAAGGCAAGAACATGTCCCTGGCCGAACTGGTCAAGGGCAGCCGTCACTTCCCGGCGAGCAACCACTGGGGAATGCAGGTCGGCGGAGGAGCAATGGCCTTAATGGCGATTGCAGGCGACCGGGGGCTCGATCAGTCGACGATTGACAAACTGCTGAAGACCAGTGAAACATCGATGATCCGCAACGTCACTGAGGGTTTCGGCGACGGCGGGTATTTCGCCGAGGGCGACGGCACGGGCAGCATGGCCAGCCACATAATCTACCTGTCGGCGATTCAAGCATGGCGGGTGTCGATGGGCAAGGATTTTGTAAGCCCGCGTCCCAACGTGCGGTGGACGGCGCTGAAGTGGTTCCTGCTTACGATTCCTCAGGGTAAGGATATGAGATATCTGCGCAAGGGCTTTCCGGAGCGCGGCGGGTATCCGCACAATATATGGGCTCGCCCCGACGGAGTAAGCGGAGCGGGTTATTTCTCGATCGGGTACGAGGCGGTGCTTCCGTCTCAGCGTGCAGGAATATGGGGCTTCTATCACAAGTACGTAAAAGATTGGGACGAGAAGAACGGTTTCACCTGGGATACTATCAGCCCGTATCCGCACCACTCGATACTAGCGTTTGTAAACACGCCGTTCGATCTCAAACCGGTTAATCCGGCCGAGTGCATTCCTCGCTGCGTGCGCGATTCGAAGCACGGTTTCTACGGATTCCGCAACCGTTGGAAAGATGAGAACGATATCGTGATCACGCAGTTGGCCAGGAAGTCGCCCGCCCGTTTTCGGCACGGCCCGGATCGTTCGATGCTGATCCGCCATCACGGCAAGAAAACCAGTTGGGGTTCGCTGCCTGCCAAGGCGACGGTTTGGATCCCGGGCTCCGACGGTTCTGCGATTATCGGTTCGGACAAGTCCTGCGTTGCGATTGACTTTTCGGGCGTATCAGGGGCCGACGGCATGCTGGTCATGACCGGCTCGGGGGCCCCGAAGGAAGGGACGCTGTCAATCGGTGGCGTGAAGTTCAGCTTCAAGTTCCTTACTTCCGGCGCCGCCCCCACGCCGAAAGTCGAAGGCGACAAGATCATCATCGGATCTCAAACGGTCTACTTCAAGGATGGGAGAATCGTGCTGAGCAAGATGGCCGATTAAGCACGAAACGCCCGGAATGAAATATCGCAAGTAGCAGAGGACAACACAATGAGTTTGACTCGATATCGCATATGGATAATCGCAGTGGTATGCGTACTTGCATCGACTTCGGCTGTCGGCCGGGCGGGCCAGCGCAAGTGGCAGATCATATTCGACGGGATATTTCGCGGCGGAACCAAGCCGCTGTACCTCTACGGGCGTGAAAACGACGGCAAGTGGACTGTTGCGATAGGTTCTTCGCGCGATCCGGACCGGCAAGGCCGCAAGACCTACAACCGCAGTTGGTATTGCGGAGATATGTCCGGCGCACCAATCAAGGATGGGAAGATGAAGGGGCAATTCACGCTCCACATTACACCTGATCTGTGGGTGCCCCGCGATCACAAGCACTACACGATGGAGTTCGACATCGACGCCGCGGTCGACAATGCGGGCAAGATGTCGGGCAAGTACGAGATCGCGAAGATCAACACCAAAGACGTGTCGGTCAAGGACCTCGGACGAAGCGGAAAGGTTACCGGACAAGTCAGCGACGACAACCAGCCCAACCTGCCCGACAACGTAACCTTTCAGTGTAATATGCAGGGCACGCTTGTAGGCGGCGATCCGACCTACGGCGGGCGATGCATGGTGCTGCTGCTGGGGCTCGAGGGCGGAAAGCTGACCTCGACAATCCACGGGCAACTCAGCCAGAAATTCGCCGTACACGGTAAGAAGGGCTTCACCTTCAAAGGCAACACCGCAACCGCCGACCGCGACCGGATCAAGGCCCACATCACCGTGCCGAGCATGACGCTCGACATGGAGCCTTGTCGCTATATCTACGAGCTCCAAGGGGCGTATCTCGGCCCGGTGATGGTCGGGATGTACAAGCTGACGGTCAAGATCGAAGGCAAATCCGCCGTGGTACTCACCGGCAGCTTTGACGGAAAATGGACCAAGGGCGTAACGCACATGAAGAAAAGCGACGATCGGCCCTGGTTCAAGCCCGTCACGGGTTTCAAGCCCCCCGCCGCCGGCGAGCATCCGCGCCTGCTGTTCCGCAAGAGCGATCTGCCCGCCCTGCGAGCCAAAGCCAAAACGCCCGAAGGCAAAGCGATCCTCAAGCGTTTGGGCGTCCTGCTCGACGGCAAGGAGGGCAAGACCATGACAACGCTATTCAGCAAGGCGACTCACGCGTACATGGGCGGCGGCTACAAGTCCACAAGCATCGACACGCCGGGGGTCTACACGCTCAGCCACGTCGCCGGATACGGCCTGCTGTACCAGCTTACCGGCGAGCAGAAGTACGCCGACTTCGGCAAGCAGTGTTTCGAAAAAGCTCTCGCAGGCGTGCGAGACCGAGACGACCGCTACAGTTTCCTCAAACCGGGCGGCGCCCTCCGGGCCGGGCCTACGGTCGGCTGGTACGCCGTCGGATACGATCTGTGCTACGACGGGTGGGACAAAGCAACCCGTGAGAAGTTCGGTCTCGCTCTGGCCGAATACTCCGAGGGCTCGAAAAAGACCTACGACCTCGAGGCCCTTGCCCGGGGAACCATGCCGCCGGGAAGCAACCATTTCGGTATGCAGATCGGCGGCGCATCAATGGCGCTGCTGGCGGTTACGGGCGAGAAGTTCGTTGACCAGAAGAAGATCGACACGCTGCTGGCGATCGCACGCCAGAGCATGATCCGCAACGTAAGCGAGGGCTTTGGTGACGGCGGATTCTTCGCCGAGGGCGACGGCACGGGCTCAATGGCGTCGCACATCGCATATCTCACCGCAGTTCAGGCGTGGCGCAACGCGGGAGGCCTTGACTACGCTTCCATAGATCGGCCTAACGTGCGAATGACGGCTTTGAAGTGGGTATACCTGACGGTGTTCCGCAACGGGAAGCCCGACGTCTGGCCGATCCGAGGAGCCTACGGACACAACGTCTGGTCCAGACGCGGAATCAGCGGAGGCGGGTACTTCGCTCTCGGGCTTGGAGCGGTATCCCAACCGCAACAAGCGGCGATGAAATGGTGCTACAATCACTTCCTGGCCGGACCGGACGCACAAGCATCCGCGCCATACGACACCATCAGCCGCTACCCCCACGTGGCGGTATGCTCGCTGGTTAACTGGCCGATATCTCAGGCCCCCAAGCCCCCCGCCACCGTCCTGCCGCTGTGCTATCGAGATTCAAGTTGCGGTTTCTACGCCTGGCGCAATCGCTGGCGAGACGCCAACGACACCGTCATCACCGTGCTGACCAATAGAACCCAGGGCTACATGAGCGCCAAGCCCGATCGTACGCTCTGCCTGAACACCATGGGCAAACACATAAGATGGGGCAGCGTCCAGGACGGGCCAACGAAATACTGGCGGTCGTCTCCAGGCGGGCAAGCCAGTTCGTTGACACTGGCTGACGGCACGTGCTTTGTCGTTGACTTCACCGGCGCCAGCGGAGCAGACGTAATGCTTGTGACGACAGGCAAGGCCGAAGGCCAGTCGGTAAAACTCGGCGGCAAGACGCTGACATTCTACTTCCCCACCGTCCAGAGTCCGCCCAAAGCCAAAATCCAGGGCGACGCGATCGTCATAGGCAAACAGCAAATAATGCTGAAAGGCGGTAATCTCGCAGTCAGCGTATCGATGGAGTGAAACCTGATGAAGAGGCAAGCAATTGTTGTGGTGTTAGGCGTCCTTTGGACTGTTGGGTCTGCGGCGTGGGCCCAGCCGGCCAGGGATATCTGCGATGCAATCGGGACCCGGCGCGGTTTGTTCGTCGTGGCGGCCGAGGACGCCAAACTCGCCAAAGAACTGGCTCAAGCCCAGCCGGTTGTTGTATTCATTGCGGCGCCGACTACGAAGGTCGAGTCCCTCCGCGCCGAACTGGTTGCAGCAAATCTGCACGGCCGCGTGACAGTCGGTTCGGTCCGGGGCAATCGCTTGCCATTGATCGACAATATCGCGGCCGTGCTGATTGATCCGGGCGGTACGATCGACACCAAAGAAGCCATGCGCGTAGTTCGTCCGCTGGGGCATCTCTACTCCAGGAAAACCGCGACGCAGAAACCCTGGACCAAAGGCGCCGATAACTGGGGCCAGTATCACTACAACGCCGCGATGACCGATCGGTCGAATGATATGGTCGCAGGCCCGGCCCGCGGGATTCAGTGGCTCGCTGGTGATAATTCGATTCAACCTGCGAAGATGGGCGTGCGCGTCGTCGGTTCGCTCATCGTGCAGGTCGAAGAGCGTGGTGTTGTCGTTCGCGACGCGTTCAGCGGGTTGCCCGTATGGCGCCGCCCCGAGTTGAAACCGAGTAATCGTTACGCATTCCTCGCCGACGAAAAGCATGTCTACCTGATCCCGCGGGCCAACTCTCGAAACCCGATCTATCCGCCCCACATGGTTGCGATCGACCTGAAGACGGGCAAGAACGTCCTGGAATACAACCAGGGCGTAAAGCTTGGTTGGGCGATCGTCGGTCACAGTTACGCCGAAAACAAGAAGATCGAGAAGACTGACCGCGATAAAGCCAAGAAGAACACCGAACGCGCAAAAAAGTCATATGAAGCCGTTCAGGCCCGACTCGCAGACGGCGTGCTCCTGCAGACGATCCACAATAAAATGGTCGCCCTCGAAGCCGCGACGGGCAAGATGCTGTGGGAAAAGAACCTTACCGGCTCGGTTGAGGTGTCCGACCGAAAGGGCACGCGGAAAGCTCCGCTTCACTGGCATCATCCGATGATCATCGACGGAAAGGTGTATGCTGTGGAAGGTGAGACTACGCCTTCATGGTCCTACACGCACTGGCCGATGGGTGCGGTGCGCATGATTCACTGCCTCGATCTCAAAACGGGCAAGAGCCTGTGGGCCTGGGACTGGCCCGATAAACTGGGCCGGCATCCCGCAGCGTACAATATGACGCCCGTGGGCGATTGGCTGGGGCTGACGCTGCGAACAAAGGCGTTTGCAAAGGGGGCGTCGGGCGTGCTATTTGTCAAGAAGGACGGATCAACCTACAAGCATGCAGGCTCCTCTCCCTACGGCAAGGAAATCGGAGGCGGCCACTCGCACACGCGCATGATGTATGTGGGCGACAAGGTGTGGATTCACCACACGACCAAACCGCAGAGCACGATCGATCTGAGCGCCCCGGGCGACAAGGCCAAATGGGGCCAGGAATTCACCAAACTGCCTCGACCGGTCGGATGCACCGTTATGCGCGCCACGCCAAGGTACATTTTCGGTTCGCTGACCACCTACGCGGTTTCCGACAACAGTATCCGACACACCAACGCTGCTCGTTCGGTCTGCGACGTGGGCGCTATTCCCGCAGCGGGCATGACCTTCATCACGCCGACGCAATGTTTCTGCGCCCCGTATCTGCCGGGCTTCAAGGCGTTTCATCCGCGTCGGTTTGAAGGCGTACAAGAGATCGAACGCCTCGAACCCGGCGCGGCGAAACCCGCGGTCAAATCCGACGCGCCGACCGACTGGCCGATGTACATGGCCGACGCCCGCCGCAGCAACTGGACGTCGGCGATGCTTCCCAAAACGCTCAAGCGGCTCTGGGCGATAAAGCCCGCCCCGGAAGATCCCAAACATCCGATCGTTGGCGAGTGGCGTGACAACTGGTACACGCAGGGCCCGGCGACCTCGGTCTCGATCTCCGAAGGCGCCGCAGTGTTTGGGCTGATCGATCGGCAGCAGGTAGTTTCTCTCAATGCCGCCGACGGTAAGGAAAAATGGCGAGCGACTCTGGACGGGCGCGTCGACACCGCTCCAACGATCCGAAAGGGCATCGTTTATGCCGGAACGCGAAACGGATGGGTCTACGCCCTGAACCGCGACAGCGGCAAGCTGATCTGGCGATTCTTCGCGGCACCGCGGACTGAACAACTGATGACCTTCGGCCAGCTCGAATCACGATGGCCCCTGTTCGGAAGCGTTCTGGTCGACGACGACGGCGTGTGGGCGCTGGCCGGACGCCACAACGACACCGACGCGGGGCTCTGGTGGTGGAACCTCGATGCGATAACGGGCAAGACGCTTGGGTCCGGACGCCTGGGCAGCGACACCCTGCCTACCAGCGTGGTCAGCGTTCGCGGGCGAAGCGACAAGCTGCTCAGCGGCGCCAACTCTCCGGTCATCTCAAACGGAAAACTCATGTTCATGCCGGGCATCTACCTGGAGAAGAAGGAACGCAAGCTGGTCGCGTTCGACATCCGGCGTCGCGAAGGATCCCGCGGAGAGCACGCCTGGTGGACCGACAATTTCAAATACGACATGGTGGTCCCCGGAAACCAGGGCCTGGTCTTCGATTACACGCAGATGGGCGGATACAAGATGCCCTACTACGGACACACCCAGGCTCCCGTTTACGCCTACAACGGCAACCGGTTCATTCATGCCGGCGGGACGACCCGCGAGCAGCATCGCGGAGGCGATCGGGGCGGGCGCCGCACAGAGGTCACTCGTTTCCGCAAATACGATGAACTTCGGGATGTTCCGCACAAGGATCCGGAACGGGCCGCGCGAGGCGTCAAGATGAAAGCTGGAAACGAGGTGATCTGGAAAGGCGCATACCACGAATCCGACGGTACGGGCCTTGGCGGTCTGGCCGTCGCCGGCGACGCGGTCCTGGTCGGCTTCTCGGTCGAGAATCGCGATCATTGGAGAGCCGCCAAACTCATGCCGCACCGTTTGAGAACGTTCGATTTCGAAACCGGAAAGAAGCGCCAGGATGATCTGGCGCTACCGGCCAAACCGATCCTGCACAGTGTAACGGCCGGCGCCGGACGCGTTTTCGTGGTCTGCCAAGACGGGTCGGTTGTCTGTTTCGGCAAGTAAAGGAGCAAGGAAGATGAATCTGATGCGATACGCTAATATGCTGTTAATTCTCGGGGCCCTGGCGACTTGTGCGTTTGGGCAGGATGGCAAGACCATCACGGTCGAGCAGGCGTGGAAACTCGGTTGGCCTGCGATGCAGGGTCCGTTCGGTAATTTCCTCGCGCCGCCGACCGGTGTGGAACTCGTTGACGACCTGGCAAGCGCCCGTTTGCTGTGGGAGAGCGAAGAGAAAGACTTCGGGCGGGCCAAACACACTACCGGTTCGTTCAAGCGTAAGGGCAATGTAGCGGCGCTGCTCGGACCGGGCGCCGCGGCGACCCCGGGCGGATGGGCGGCGCCTATCATCGCAGAAGGTAAACTGTTCGCCACCACATTCCGCCCGGCAGGGAAAATATACGATATCAAAACGCTCTTCAAGACCGTCGAAAAAGGACATCTCGAAGCCGAAGATATCCTGATCGCACTCGACGCCAAGACTGGTAAGACGGTCTGGAAAGCGGTCGAACCGGGCGGGTTCGTCTGGGGCGTCGGAAAGCGGGGCGGTTTCCAGGTGGCTCCGGTCTATCATGAGGGAGCGATCTACAGCATGGGCACAACCGGGCGCCTCTTCGCCTACTCCGCCGACGACGGGAAGAAGCTGTGGGAGACCAAACCCGAGTCGCGCATGATCGAGCAGCGCGACAAGCATCTGGCCAAATCCCACGTCCTGCAGGCCTCCGCCCGCTACGGTTGGCAGCAGTCGCTTGTGTTTGCGGGCGGCAGGCTCATCGTCCCGCGCAAGAGCGCACTGCTCGGTTTGGACCCCGCCGACGGGAAGAAGAAGTGGGAGTTGACCAAGGTCATCTCATCCTGGACCACGCCGAGTGTTTGGAAACACGGAGACAAGGAGTATCTGCTGTGCGCCACAGGGGGCAAACCCGGACAGGCAAAGTTGCATCTGATCGATCCCAAAGCGGGCAAGATCCTCTGGACCGTCGGCGGTCTGCACGCCACACAGTTCAACCTCGCCCCGTCAGCCGGTTACGTGCTGGTCAATGTAGGCAGCTCCATTATCAAGGAAAAGGCCAACGGTTCGGCTCCCAAAAACCAAGACGGCAAAGCCCCGTTCGCCCTGCCCGGGGCATATCGCATCACGCCCAAAGGCGCCAAACACATATGGACCTTCCCCGACAAACCGCATTTTCTGGCCCCAACGTGGAGCGACAGCGTCGCACGCCCGCGAATCCTGATCCGCGGGGGTCTGGTCTACTACGCCTCCGAAGGACCAGGCAAGGAAACCGACCGCCGCTTGATCGTCGCTCGCGAAGAGACCGGCGAAATCCTCGCCGACCAACCGCGGAGCAATGACTTCTGGTTTCAGTTGATCGAAGATAAGTTGCTCCACTGCATCGATTGGTCCCATGGCAAGCGGGCGTCATTTGATCTCTACCCGACCGACCCGAAGAAGTTCAAGATGCTGTCCGGCCCCTGGGCGCCCAAACAACCGCTGACGACGGCTTACCAGGTGTTCATGGAACCGCCGATCATCGCCGGGAGAATCTTCCTGCGAACCGAAACCGGCACGGTCGTGTGCTACGACCTGACAAAGAAATAAAATCCCATAAGAGCCCGCATCATGAATAAACGCATTTGCCTTATCGCAATCGCACTGATCGCCATGACCGCCGCCGGCCTGCAGGGCATCGGCGAGGAAACCAGGCCCGCAGCTAAAGGCAAATGGGACGTCGCGATAACCGTGCCCCGCCCGCCGCGAAGAGGCAAATCGCAGAAACCGTCGATCGCCCACCTCTGGCTGCCAAAGGGCCTGGGCAAGATTCGCGGGCTGATCCTGGCGGGAAAGATCAGGCTCGAGTCGCAGATCTGCAACGATCCGGTTATCCGCAAAGCGGCGGCCGACAAACGCCTGGGCATCGTCTACTTCGAACCGCACTTCAACGCGGTATTCAGCTACGCGACGACCGACAGTGAAAACGATCTCGAAAAGGCCTTGAGCGAGTTGGCGAAGAAGACCGGACGCCCCGAGTTGGGATGCGTGCCCTGGATTACGATGGGCCACTCGACCGGCGGAATCTTCTGCCGCAACGTCGCATTCTGGAAACCCCAGCGTGTGATCGGCGTGATCCATATAATGAGCGGAAATTTCCAGGACCATATCCAGGACAAGTCGCGCTCTTTGGCGGGTGTTCCGTTCCTGGCGATAAACGGCGAGTTTGAAGATTGCGGACCGGCCGGCGGCGATATCGGGCGCGGCCTGCGGGCCGCATACAGCCTCCACCCGGACAACAAGAAGAAACGCAACCAGACCCAGTGGATCCTTATCCGAACGCAGATGATCGCCAGGCGCCGCAAGAATCCCGACAACCTGATGAGCCTGGTGGTCCATCGCGAAAGCGGGCACGTCTCCTGGAGCGACGACATGACCGCACTGACCGCCCAGTTCATCCGCAGCGCCGCCGACGCGAGAATCCCCGAAAGCGACTCGGACGGGAAAGCCATCATCGCCTGCCGGAAGTTGACCGCCAAAGACGGTTGGCTCAGCGACGCGGACATCAAGGCCCCGAAGTTCAAACCGGCGCCGCATGGCCAGTACAAGGGAGACAAGACCCTGGCGTTCTGGCACGTTGATAAAGCGATGGCTCAGGCGGTCGAAAAATACCACAACCGCGGATGGAAAGACGCCGACCCGACGGCCGGACAACCGGCGGACAAACGCTACATGCCGCCGAAAATGCTACAGGACGAGATCGATTCTAAGGGGACAAAATGAAACTGCGATATTTAACACTATCGCTGCTTCTGTGCGTATCGATCGCCGGAGCCGAATACCTGCTCGTGCGGCCTGACAAAGCCCTCAACTGGAAACCGCCAACTATCGACAACGCTGAACTGCACGCACAAATTGACTTCCTCAAACCGAAACGTCAGTGGGAGCGTATGGACGTGTGGGTCCCGAAAACGCCCGCAGACAAGAAGCTGCCCTGTGTTGTGACGGTGTACGGCGGCGGGTACGGGGACAAGGCGGGCGGTTTCGTCAAGGACTTCAAACCGCTTCTGGGTCGCGGATACGTGGTGGCCGCCCCGGACTACGCTCTGATGACCAACGCGCCGGTGCCCCTGTGCTCGTGGGATGTGGCCAACGCGATCCGATTCCTCCGCGCCAACGCGAAGAAGTACCGCATCGATCCCGAGCGCATCGGTATCTGGGGCTGGTCGGCCGGCGGATGGATCGCCCAGGACCTCTGCTACGCCGGGCCCGAACGAATCGTGACCGTTGCGATCCGGAACCGCCAAACCAACAAGAAGGTCTACGGATTAATGCCAATGCTCCAGCCCCGCCCACTGTATCCCGATCAGTCAGTCAGGGTCCAGGCCGTTGTCTCCGACTGGGGGGCCGAAAAGCTGTGGGACAAGAGAAAACACACTCCCCGGGCCTGGCTGAGTCCCGACGACCCTCCGCTGTTTACCTGCTACAAGGACCGACTGACTAGCGAGACGGTTAACCCCGTAACGCTCCTGAAGAAACTCGGAGTTCCGGCCGAAGGGGCGTACGGTTTTACGATCAACACGCACGTCCCTACGCTGAAACACCCCTGCGTTCACGAGGGCGGGCGGAAGACAACCTGGGGCGAATCGATCTACGATTTCCTTGACCGGAAGCTGAAAAACGCCGACACCGCCACGGCTCCGGAAATGCGCCCCCACGGAGGTTTCATCGCGAGCAAAACGCAAGTGCGCCTGCTGACCGTTCACCCGACGGGAGTTATCCATTACACCATCGACGGCTCGGACCCCAGCGAGAAATCCCCGCGTTACAGGGATCCGATCGCCGCAACGCCCGGGAGCGTAGTGAAGGCTATCGCAGTTCGACCGGGATTGAAACCAAGCCGGATAACCAGCGGCGTTTTCGCCCAGGGCCCGTCTGCGCCGCGAATCACCACCCGGACCCGCACATTCAAAGCAACGATCGGTAAAAAGTTTTCCATAACCTTCCAGGCCGAAAACGCCGTCTGGTTCGTCGGCGGAAAGGTCGGTGAGCATTACCGCAGCTACGGCGGAAAGAGATTCAACCCGCCGAGCCACATACCATGGATGAAGATCGACACGAAAACAGGCGTTCTGTCCGGAACTCCGCGGACCGCTGGCGTATTCCCTGTAATCGTTTCGTGCGCCAACGGCGCGGCCGCCGGATCGCGAAAGCTCGCCAAACAAGCTGTCGACGCGATTCTGATCGTTATTACCGTCGAGAAAGGAGTAGGAAAATGAAGAAAGCTGCAGTCTGCCTCGTGGCTGTGGCGGCGCTCACCGCCCTTCCCTGTCGGGCCGACGAAGACACCATCTTGAAGACAAAGGTAGGTCCGGTTGATGTCGGTTTGTTCATTCCGTCCGACACCAAACCGCTTCGCGGTCTGTACGTTCACGCCGCTCACTATCGCATCAAATCGACCGATCGATGGGCCGAAGCGTCGCGGGCGATCGGGTTCGGGCACATCGCGCTGAATATCAATCTCAAGCTCAACAACCGCCCGAAAAAACTACGCACGGGCCTTGATGAGGCGCTGATAGAATTCGCTGCAAAGACCGGACGATCCGAGTTGCCGCACTTGCCTATGATCGGCATAGGCCACTCAGCCGGCGGAATGGTCGTCCCTGTGCTGCTGACCACCCCCGAGCGGGCAATCACGACGTGCGTAAGCTGCGGGTGGATCACCGACCCGAAGAAACTCAAACCCGCAGACAAGTCAATGCCGATGCTCTTTACGCTGGGGGCCATCCCCGACGCATTCAAAATGCTGCCCGGAATCGAATCGCGGTTCCTACCGGCTCGCAAAGAGGAGTTGGCCTGGGGGTTGGGCCTGCAGTGGGGCTGCGCTCACGACTTCGCCAACTCGGCCACGCTTTTCATACCGTGGTGCGAGGCGGTCTCGGCGATGAGGCTGCCGAAATACCCGCCGCGCACCGGAGGACCGGTTAAGCTGCGCGACATCAAGCTCTCCGACAGCTGGTTGGGCCAGTCGCCCACGATCGAGACGAACCTGGCGACAGTAGCGCCTTACAAGGACTACAAGGGCGACAAGACCAAAGCCGTCTGGCTGCCAAGTCGCTCGGTGGCCTTCGTATGGCGGGCGATTCAATCGAAGGATCCGCCTGTTGTCCTTGAGGCGTCAGCCAAAGACGGTTCAGCGGAACTGCCGAAAGCCAATCCGAAATCCGAACGACAGATGACGGTAGCCTCGGGAGGGTCGATAGTGCTGCGGGCGACGGTCCGCAAGGGCGCCGACGTGTCGAAAATACAGTATTACGATGGCGACAGACTGATCGGCGAGTCGACCAAAGCCCCGTGGCGTTTCGACTGGACACAGGCCCCGGCGGGCCTGCGTCCGGTCTGGGCGATGTGGACATCGTCCGACGGCAAGAAAGGCGTGTCGAATCCCGCGTTGATCATCGTCCGCCCGACAGCCTTGAAGGAGAAGAAGAAGTGAGAACTGCGAATTACCTTTTCTGCGTTGTGGTGGTGCTTCTGGCCGCCAGCGCAGTTATCGCTACTGCGCCCGCCGACAATCCCGTGGCGAACTTCTACAACGATGACCGCGGGTACCCGGCGTGGACCGACGCGATCAAGTGGTCAAATGTTATCAACATGAAGACGTACGCCAAAGGCAAGACGAACTTCGAGAAGTTCGAAAACGCTTGCAGGGAACTCACCGCCAAAGGCGGCGGCGTGCTTTATTATCCGGGCGGCGTGTATGACTTTTCTGACGGCCCGTTCGACGGCCCCGGGGGACGCGGGCTCATGCTGCCATCCGGCGTGGTCATTCGAGGCCAGGCGCCGAAGGGCAAGCCGCTGGCGACATCGGGGAAGCTGGAACTGGCTACGAAGTTCGTATTCGGGTTTAAGAAACGTGATAACGCTATCGATGTCGGCAGGCGGATGACGCTGGTGCTCGATGGCGGAGAAATCCGCGTCAACAAGCGAGGCAAGAGGCCTGTGACTTACGAACCGGCGGAGCTGATACTCAGCTTCGCAATTGAAAACGGTAAGATTTCCTCACAGATCAAGGCGTTCCGGCGCGGATACGGACGCGACGTCTGGACGGGCGAAGCGAAGGTCAGCGAATCGGGCAAGGCCGCCAAGATCAGCGCCAAACTGGGCGACGTCGCATCGTACGACATCACAATCACTCGCGACGGCGATGGGATTACGGGTAAGTTCACCGGCGAATGCAACGGGCGGAAGACTGAAGGTGAGATAACCGGGCGGGAATTCACCATCACGCCCGAAACACCGCGTGACTGGAACGTGATCGGCCTGGCTCCGCCGAACGGCAAGTCCGTCAAGGATGTTAACAATGTGGGCGTGGCGTGGGTGCATATCGTCGGCGGCGTGATATACTTCGGGCCTGACGTCGCGTGGGGCGAGACCTGGGCGACCGCCGGTTCGTGGAAGAGTCGCTACATCAAGAAATCCTGGGCCAATCGCAAACCCGACGGCACGCATCCGTGGGATCCGTTCGCCGGAGGGGGCAAAACATTCGCCGGGTCCGGTAGCGGACGACTGGTGTTCGGCTGCGTGCTCGAGCAGTCGGCCGTCCTGAACGATTCGGTGAGGATGGGCCGTCCCGATAACGTCGAAGGCTTTGGCGAGAACGGTTATTACACGCACAAATTCGGGCCACGGATCGCGGTGTACGGGCAGCGAGTGCTGGTGGCGAACAACCTGCTGCCGATGAGCCGCGGGCGGAACTTCAAGTACGCCCAGACCACTCGGAGGACGTTCCCCAGCGGCAAGGGAGGATCGATGGGCTTCGACCCGCCGCGGAAGAGCATCGTCTTCTTCGACTACAACAAGACCCTCGCGATCGGGATCAATAAGAGCCTGCTTGGCCTGACGAAGAACTCTCCCACCAGCAAGGCTTCGGGAGGTTACTTCTCACAGGGCGTAACCGTTATCGACAACTGGGTGTACAACAACGGGCACAAGGGCTATGACGTTTCGGGCAGTTGGGTGACCATCGCGCGAAACCACAACGAACGCCAAATGCTCAAGGAAGGTTGGGACCCCGAGCGTATCGGAGGATGGGAGCTTACGCTCGACGGGCATCTCGAATCGTCGCCGGGCGGGAATGGGGCGATCTCCGACAACCTCTCCCGGGCGTTCGACCTGGGCGGTAAAAACTTGTGGGTCCATCGCAACACGTACAACAATCTCGGATCGGCGCCGGGCAATGACGGCGAGGGTATTCTCTGCCAGGCCCACGGCGGGTCGCATCTGATCTCGTGGGCGATAACGTACAACAAGCACGATAAAGGCCACGGGCAGACGGGCTACATCGGCGGATGGGACGTGGACATGGCCGGAGCGCTGTTCGGCTGGAACGTGATCCCCGGCTGGATCGGCTCGGTCAAGGTCGCCGAGCGCTCATCGGCCGACATCGCGTTCGTCGCCAACCAATCCGGCAGTCTCAAGCCCATGAAAGGCGCACAGGTGGGCAACGGGCCGGCGAAACCCGCACCGCCAGTCGACGCCAAAGCCGAAGTCTACGAAAACGATGCAGTCAAGATCACGTGGAAAGACAAATGCGAAGGCGAGGCCGGTTTCCGCATCGACCGGAAGATCGCCAAAGGCAAGTGGACGCCAATCGCCTACCGCCCGCCGCAAATCACCGGACATGCCGACAATCGCCCCGAATGGATCGACTTCCTGGCGCCGTCGGGCAAGGAACTGATCTACCGAATCGTAGCGTTGAACGCAAAGGACGATAACTCCGGGGCGAGCAAACCGACAGCCGCCGTGCAAATACGCAAAGGGACATGAAGATGAAGTATGCATCACTTGTGCTGGCGACGATGTGCCTTACCGCCCGCGCCGACGTCGCGACGCTGCAGAACCCGCTTAAAACGCCTTTCAGCAACGAAGCGGCGCGGTTGGCGGTCGACGCCGGGAGCGGACCGCATGCAGTCAAGATCGGCGGGAAAGAAATTCCCTGTCAACTCGACGATACCGGGCGCCTCTGGGTGCTGACCTCGCTGGATGCCGGGGCGACAGGCCAGTACACCGTCGAGAAACGATCGCCTGCGAAGTTCAAATCCGCCGTCTCAGCCAAACGGCAGGGCGATTTCTATGTGCTCGATAACGGCAAGATATCCGTTCGCCTCCCGGTGGCCGCGGGCAAAACACCCCCCTGCCCCATCGCGGCTGTTACGGCGGGCGGCAAGTGGGTCGGAGCCGGCGTGTGGAACACCAAACGGAAATTAAGCAAGTTCACCGCGACACTTCTGGGCGACGGTCCGGTTTTCGCTCGCGCTCGACTGCGGTATGAATTCGAGGGCACAGCAGGTTTGTATCGCAAGACGCCCGCATTCGCCCAGATCGACGTCACCGTCTTCCCCGGCCAGCATCACGCGGTGATCACAGAATCGCACGAGATGGACCGTGGCGATTACTGGGAGCTGGACTGCGCGGCCGGTTGGTCGCCGCGCGGGGCGATGTGTATCCCGCACAGCAACGGTTTCGATCGCCAGAACACCGGTCCCTGGCCGCCGAACTCGCTGAAGTTCGGCCAGGCGCGTATGGGCGAAACGATGATAAACCTCATGCCACGATGGACGCAGGCCTACGACGAGGGATGGTTCTTCGCATGCCATGACGACAAAATCGCCCTCGGCGCGATGGTCGTACGCGCAGGCCGCTGGTACTGGCCTCACAATAACATGATTGCGGTCAAGGTCCGCAAATCGGCCGACTACGCGGGCCTGCGATGCCCGACCTGGAAGGGTCGTCGCGAATGGTTCTTGCTGGCCGGACCAAAGGCGACCTGGGCCGAGAAAGCCGCCAAACAATACGTAACCCGCCACGCATTTGTCCCGTTGGACAAACTCAACAACGACTACATTCTCGACTGGCCCGGTCTGGAGAAATCGCTATCGAAATCCGGGGCGAAACGCAAACCAAAGCTCGGCGGTTTCCGCGGAAAGGATTTTTTCCACAGCGGGATGAACCCCACCAGCGGGATTCGCGGTTTCGGCCGAGCAGCCGTCCGCGACGCTGGAAAACCAGGCAATCTCGAGACCCTAACGCTGACGCAAGTGATGTTCGATATCGACTGCTACGGTTCGTATTGGAACTTCTGGTCGCCGGAAAATCCGAACTTCTTCACCGATTTCATGCGAGGCCCTATCGCGATGACCTCACGCCTGAAGGCCCACCCGCGATTCAGAGAACTCGCAAAGGTTGCCGAGCGGAAATTCCGCGAAGACCTCTACCACTCGATCACGCTTCCTGGCGGAGCGGGTCAGGAATGCCCCGGGTATATCGCACACGCGATGAAGTCGTGGTCGGCGCTGGCGCCGCTGTGCAAAGAGCATCTCGGATTCGACCCGACCCAATGGCCCCGATATCGCGCGGGCGTGTCGTTCCTTGTGCATCTGTCACAACCGATCGCGCCGGGCAAGCGGCGCTGCCATCCCGGCGGAGACACCCACCCGCTCGGGCCGGATGTATTCGCGGTGGCTGAGAAGTTCGGCGTTAAGGAGGATGTCCGAGAATTCAAAAGCGAAGAGCTGCCCGGATTTGGAGTGGTGTTCCGCAACGCACCAGGCTCAGACAAA
The DNA here is from genome assembly GCA_016782885.1 of Phycisphaerae bacterium. GTDB lineage: Bacteria > Planctomycetota > Phycisphaerae > SM23-33 > SM23-33 > BS750m-G57. The sequence goes on from JADHXQ010000048.1 coordinate 19,117, forward strand.
GAAATGTACCTCGCATTCAAAAGCGGTCCGAATCGCGGCCACTTCCACGGCGATCAGTTATCGTTCCACTATTGCGCCGAAGCCCGGCAAGTTGCCATCGATCACATGTGCAGCTACGGACCGCGCGCAGGGCAGGAGCATATGCATAACCGAGTGGCGTTCCATACTGACAAGCTGCCCTGGGCGAATATGGATGGGTACGAACGCGTAATCGCATTCAAAACGTCCGCCGACGTCGACGTGGCGATCGGGCAGGTTGAATCCGACCGCCTCCGCGTGACCACCGAGTACCCGCCCGAGGGGTGGGACGTTTACCTGCCACAGCAGAAACTCGACAAAACGCTGAAGTATCGCCGCACCATCGTCGCGATCAAAAACGCCGGACGCGACTACTTCGTCATCCGCGACCAGCACAACGCACCGGAGGGCGTCAAAGCAACTTACTGCCTGCACGTCCTGAGCAACGAGTGCGAGCGTAAAGACAACCGCCTCGAGTTCGGCAACCTCACCGCCGTCTGCGTAAAACCCGCGAAGTTCACACTCGCTCGACACGACTGGAAGTTCGAGAAGACCAACAAGAAGACAAAGCAGACGATTATCAGGGAACACTCCAGAGGCATCCGCCTGACGGATGATGGCGCGGGCGGTGAGTTTATCACCGTACTCTATCCAGGCAACAAGACGCCTGAGATCGAAGCGGTTGACGGCGGTGTTCGAGTTGGGGACGATGTGATTACATTTGGCGGCGGGATCGATGACCTTGACGCGGAAACGTACGTCAACGTCGCGCGAAACCGCAAAGCGGTAATGACTCTCACAGGCAAGGATATTGACATGGACCGCTCACAGGGCGAGGTGGGCCTGTTCGTGCCCGATGCGGGATACCCGTTCGGCGTGATACCCGACTGGTTAATCCGCCAGCGAATCAAGGTCCCGGATTGGGAATCAGATCGCGTCAAGGCGATGCGCGCGGGCGGGGGAAAGTGAGAATAGTTCCGGGGACAAGACTCCTCCTGGCGAGGTGGAAAAAGGGCTTGTGATCGTTCCTGATGTCGATACAATCAGTAAAGCCTTCCAGGAGTCCCTGGTCAATACCTTATCTGGGAGATCCCACCCAATGCACTATCTGGCTGCTGTGGTCGTTGCGGCGGTTGTTACGGCGGCACCTGCCCGGGGGGCGGTGTTTCAGTATCGCTTCCCCGTTGATACCGGGAAGTCACAGAGCGAGGCTTTTATGTGGATTCCGGCCCGCGCGCAGCGGATCCGTGGAGCCGTTGTCGGCGGGATGACGCTCATGGAACGCGAGATGGCCAAGGACGCTGTCATCCGAAAGGCGTGCGGCGATGAGCAATTGGCGATAGTATTCCTCAAGTGCGGACTGGGAAAGTGCGATTTGCAGAAGGTCTTGCGAGACCTGTCGCAGATCTCGGGTTATCGGGAACTGGTTACCGCACCGCTGATGTTTGTGGGGCATTCAGCCGGTGGGCCTCAGGCCGGGGCGCTGGCGATCAAGCTGGCCGATCGCTGTTTCGGCCTGGTGCAATATCGCGGCGGCGGGCCGGGCCGATTGCCTCCTGGAATCCCCTATCTGATGATGCTGGGGCAATTCGACGAGTTCGGAGGCACCATGCGGCGGGCCGACGGCCGGGAAACGTGGGAAGGCCCGCGGGACCAACTGGCCCGTTTTCGTGCAAAGAATGAGGCGAACCTCGGGAGTATTGTCGTGGAACCGGGCGCCGGGCATTTCGCGTGGTCTGATCGTAACGCTGTGTATATGGCAATGTTCATTCGTAAGGCTGCCGATGCACGCATCGGCGCCAAAGGAACCGGCCTGAAGAGAATCGACCATCGCGGCGGATGGCTTACGGGGCTCACCATCAAGTCTGCAGGCAAGTTCCCCCCTGAAGCCTATGACAAGTACAAGGGCGACAAGGGCGCCGCGGCGTGGCATTTCGATGGGGAGATGGCCCGGGCCACCATCGCCTATCACGCGGGTGGATTCGGAAAGAAGGACCAGTTCGTCAAGTGGAACGATCCATACTGGGTGGATGCGGGCACGCGGTTCTTCTTCACGAGGCTCAAATGGGTTGGCGACGGGCAGACGCTTGAAGTGCACCCGGTTTACTCGAAGGTCTACCCGCCGCAGTACAAGGGGCGCGGGCCGATATGGCTCGACGCGGGCAAGCCTGTTGGCCATTCATCGGCACCGATACGCGTCAGGCGCGTCAGCGGACCGGTGACCGCCGTCGGCGCCAGCACGCTCCGCATGAAGTACGATGCCCTCGCTCCGGCATCTGCAAAGACCAGAGTTACGTTCCTTGCCTTCAGCAAGGGCGACAGAGATTACCGATACACTGAGATCGTCGGGATGATGCCCCGCGGGTTCCGCGGTCTGACCAAGGGCAGGGGGCAGACGATAACCTTCCCGCCGATCGGAAACATCAAAGCCGACTCTAAACCTGTCCCGCTGAAAGCGACAAGTGACGCTGGGTTGGCGGTGGAGTATTATGTAGCTTACGGCCCGGCCGTGATTGACGGCGGAAAGCTCAAGATCACCCAACTTCCCCGCCGCGCGACCTTCCCGATCGAGGTCAAAATAGTCGCATGGCAGTTCGGGCGAGGTGTCGAACCGCTTGTCAAGACGGCCGTACCGGTCGAACAGACCATCCGAATCGAGGAACCGTAACCGACAACAGAAGGAAAGGATGGGTTTGGATATCCGAACACGAACAACGTGCCTTGCATTGGTGATGCTGACCGCAGCGGGGGCGGTATACTCTCCGGTAGCGGCCGGGGTGGCGGATGTCAGGCATCCGTTTATTCTCTGGAACAAGGCGGATCTCGACAGGTTGCGCCGGGACATCAAAACCGATCCGCTCGTCAATGCCGGCTGCGATCGCCTGGCCAAGCTCTGGGCCGGCAGGAAGACCGGGCTGCATAACCTGATGCGTTACGCGATCGACGGCGATGAGCAGGCCGCCGCCGTCGAGATCAAACGCCTGCTGCAGGTGGTGCGTTCCAAGGCGCCCCGGGGCGGGGCGCAGTGGCTTACCGTGCTGCGGTACGATCTGCTCTACGACAAGCTGACCCCCACCGAAAAGGCGGAAGTCGAAAAGATGTTCCGCTTCTACATCCACAACACGGTCGTCGAAAACGCCGTGTTTAATCCGAAGCTCTACAACCCCTCGCGGAACTACCAGCGCTACGACGCCCGGAAGTACACTCGCACCAACTGGCTGCCAAATATAACCTGGCCGCGTAAGGTTAGCGCGAACCTGATGGCTGCGGCACTACGCGACGAGAAACTCATCCGCGAGACCTGGGCGGCGTACGGGTCGTACAAGTGGTATTTCGATAACTACCTCAGCGACGCCGGTTTCTACCACGAGGAGTTCGGTAAGATGGGCTCCACTCCGGGGGCGATGCTGCTGTACTGCCTCACGCTGGAGCGATTGGGACTGGGCGAGCTGGGTTTCGGATACAAGGGCAAGGGCGGCGCGACGATGCGCGGGCATATTGAAAGCCTGATCCACATAGGTTATCCGCGCGTGGAGCTTCACAGCCCTCGCCCGCACTATCCGACAGTCACGATGGGCGACTCTCGAAGCAGCGGATCGTCCCAGAAATGGAACCTGCCCTCGCCCGCGTTTCAGCACAGCATGGTCATGGGCTATGGGCCCGGCGGGAGCGGCGGTTCGATACGCTGGGTGGCCCACGGCGCCTGGGGCGGTGAGATGCGCGGGAACCTGCCGCAGTGGGATGGGTACTCCGGTTTTACGCCGAAGATGCAGATCCCACTTTGGTTCGAACTGGCCCACAAGCGATGGCCCAATGCGGGGTTTGCGTATTTCCTCGCGCAGATGCGCCCGGAGGGACAGAAGTTCTACGTTCCCTCCCCATTGTTCGGCCTGGGTTCAATCGACCCGGGCAAGACCACGCCCCCCGCGGCGCTCTCGGCGGTATGGTCCGAGCGTGGATTCGTCATGCTCCGCGCCGAGCAGGGCCCGGACTATTGGGAATCGCCTGCCCCTGCTGTCGCGATGCGCCTGGGCGTTAATTACGCCCACAACGTCCGAGACAGCTTCGCCCTGCTGGGCTTTTACGCCATGAATCGACCGATCTATATCAACCGCCATGTCACTCCCGGATACGCCAGCGAATGGACCCGCAGCGTTCAGAGCCATGCGGCCGTTCGTGTTGACAAGAGCGAACCGGCTTTCACGAACGAAGTGATTGCCAGACACGATTTCCGCGATCCGGTAAGGTTCGTTTCGGCGACGAGTTCGAAGGTATATGAGGGAGTCGAACTGACACGAAGCCTGTTTCTTACTCGCGAATATCTCCTCGACTTGACTGATCTTGCGTCGCCGCATGCACATGACTACCACTGGCTCGTCCATGCGCTTGGGCAGGCTAAATACGATCGACCGCGTGATTGGAAACCCGCCGAACTGCCCAAAACGCTCGACAAACTTCCCGACGTTCGCAAATACTCGCCCGGGAAGGCGGGATGGTCGATCACTGCTTTGCAGACCTGCGCGTTTGAAGATAAGAGCAAGACCAGACTCCCGTCGGCCTGGTACGACCGGAAGATCGGCGTGCGGTTGAGCATGCTCGGCTGCGACGGGACCGATGTATTCACTGCCACTACCCCCCTTCAACTCAAGAAATGGCGAGACAAGAACAAGAAGACCCGCATCAGCGAGGTCCCCAGCGAGGTCGGCGGCGTAACGTTTGTCGTCTCCAGGCGGGCAGCCAGGACGACGTTCGCAGCCTTGCACGAACCATTCGAAGGCGGGACGCATCGGATCGACGAGTTCCACACCGTCGGCCGGAGCGAGGGGGCACTGGTCGTGAAAATTGTATCCAAACAGGCCGCGCTCAATGACCGTGCCATGGTCCAATTCTCCAGCGAAGGAAACAGGTCGGTCACGCTTGGCGATGGCCGCGAATCGTTCACCTTCAACGGCCATGCGTTTGTCCGAGTCGGCGGCGGGAAGGCGCAGGTCACTGGCGGCCTGAAGTCAATGCGCCTGGCCGTTCGGGGCAAACCAAACGTGATCGTAAACGGCAAGCCCGCGCGGGCGAATATCAAGTCGGGCATACTGTCGTACGGAGAGGCAGGCAAGTAAGCGTGATTCCCGTAAGACCCGACGATCCGCGATCGCTCTCACTTTCGTCCCGGGGAGGCGCCATCCCACCAGAAGCCCACCGGTTGAGCATGGGGCTCATACGGAGATACGTTCTTCGCATCTGCCAACTTTTCTTTCTTCATTAACTGCGTTTCCGCGCGCCACTTGCAGAACCCGATCAAGAAATTACCATTTTTCTGCTTGCGCGCGCGGAGTCTACGCTATGTTTAATGAGAAACGCATGAACAGAAAGGATGGTGAAAACATGTTTAGTTTAGGAATTCGAAAACTCGTGGTTATCTCGCTGGCCGGAGGCATCTTCCTCCTGGGCAACATCTGGCTGGTATATCGGACCAGCGAGTTTGATGCCCGCATAACGCCCAAACAAACAGGAGTTCTTGACCGCGCCGTATCGCCTCTGTCAACGAAAGTCATGGACAACGACACCCGGATTTCCGGCGCGGCAGGAGGTCACTGGTTCAAGTCCAGTACGGCTCATTAAAACCCTTGGAAACAAGGCTTTTTTTGTGCGATGAAAAAATACGTGATCAAGAATATGCAGGCGGGGTCAGAGCGGTGTTAGGCGTTGGCGAGTAGTATTCAATCCGCCCACTTCTAACGGCGTTTAGAACCCATGCGCCGCAGGATGGTGTCCAGAACGTCGTCGAGGTTTTGGCTGGCGTCGCGGGCCAGAAAGCGGAGGATGAAATATCCGTTTTCCTGTAGCAAAGCGTCCTTGCGACGGTCGCGGCGGTAGGTTTGCAAATCGTCGAGATGTTGATCGCCGTCAAGTTCGATCGCCAACCTCGCTTCAGCACACAGCAAGTCCACTTCCATCTTGCCCATACCGTCGAATGGAATGGGCAGATTTACATTCAATTGGAACTTACCGGATGTTTCTTCAAGCGTTTCCAGGCGACGATAGATAAACGCCTCGGTTGCACTGCGAGCACGGGCGATTCCCGTGGTCTCGGGCGAATCGGGACCGGCGGCCTGGACGAACAGGTGCGCCAGAGGCACATCGACGCCGTCTCTCACAAGGCGGCGCACACTGGCGGCGTAGTTCTGTTTCCATTGCGGATCTACGGGCAGGGGAATGTCGGTCGGCCAACCGGGCACGGCGCTGGCGGGCAGCAGGATGCTGTAACCGACGGCCTCGTATCCCCTACATCGGCGATCGAACATTCGCGAGAGCATCGGCACGTTCAGATCGGCGTAGTCGTAGATGCGGACCTCGCGTTTGCGGTCGTGCAAGCGATGAAGCCGGCCGGCGTATTGTGCGATCGTCCCACGCCAGGAAACCGGCAGTGTAAGGAACAGCGTATCGAGCCGTGCGTCGTCGAAGCCCTCGCCGATGTATCGCCCCGTCGCCAGCAGTACGCGAGGTTCGTCTTCGTCCAGCGCGGCGAGTTTATCGATGGCGGTTCGATAGGCCTTCTTGCCCATTCCGCCCCGCAGAACGATCAGATGTTTAATCTCCGCCGACAGCAGTTCAACCAGTTGGTCCAAATGCTCCCTGCGCTCGGTCAGTACTATTGGCCAGCGGCCCTGGCCAACAGCTTGAACAACATCACTGCGGATAATGTCGTTGCGATTCTCGTCGGCGATCAACTCGCTGTAGAGTTGCTGGAACTGCATTCGTGCGTCCGGGTCGGCAGTCGAGGGCGAATGGAACCCTGTCGGACGAACGTGAACGGTGTGTGCAAATGGTCGCCGGCGGGCCTGTGTTTTTGCATCAACGCTGTGACGGATCGGCCCGCACTGCATGAATATGATAGGATGGTGTCCGTCTTTTCGTGTGACGGTGGCCGATAGTCCCGTGATAAACTTCGCTTTGGCGCGTCTGGCCGCCTGCTCGAAACTCTGGGCTGAAAGGTGATGGCATTCGTCAACGATCAGATGCCCGTACTCGCCGACGTGGTCGTCCACAACGCCTTTGCGAACCAGACTCTGAATCATCGCCACATCCAACGAACCGGTGGGCTTCTTCCGTCCGCCGCCGATCCTGCCGATCGATTTGGGCGGGATGTCCAGGAACGCCGCCAGCCGGTCTATCCACTGCTCCATGAGCTGTTTGCGATGCACGAGGACAAGCGTATTGGTCTTGCGTTGCGCGATCAGCCAGATCGCCAGGACAGTCTTGCCGAACGCCGTTGTGGCCGAAATAACGCCGATGTCGTGGGCCAGCATGGCCTTGGCTGCGGTCATCTGCTCGGGTCGCAGGCGACCTTGGAACGTAACGTCCAGCCGCTGACCCGTGCAACGCTTGTCGATCAGCGTGTGTTTGATGTTCAGATCGGCAAGAAGCATTCGTATCTCATCGAGACAACCTCGCGGCAAGGCGATGTGCTCGGGATAGTCCTCGGCACACGCGATTATGCGAGGCTTATCGTATGTGGGCAAACGCATCGACTGGGCTTTGTAGAATTCGGGATTCTGGAACGCCGCCAATCGAATAAGCCGGTTGCGAAGACCAGCGGTCAGGTCGGCTTTGGCAATGTAGACCTGGTCCGACAGAACCAACTCAATGCTCCGGGGCACAGGCCCGGTAATCGGCGATTCCTTCCGTCGCCGCGAGGACGGCGCACACCAGGGGAAACCAGAGAAACTGTCATCATCTTCCGTCGGCGCCAACCGAACGGCGATGACTCGTCCCTTTCTTTCAGCGTCACGGATTATTGCCTCGGCCTGGCTGGTTGCAATAGGCTCAACTTTCGCCAGACGAGCCCATTGATCCGCACAGGGTTGGAAACTCTCGTCCAGAAAGACGCTGTTACCGGATTCGCGTGGGCATTTCTGAAGTGGAAGTGCGATCAGATTCCCAAAACCGCCTTTGGGCAGCGTGTCCTGGTTGGGAAAGAACCGATCGTAAGAATCCAGCCCCACGTCAGGGCGGCGTTCCATAGTCTCGGTCAGGATGTGCGACCCAAGCCGGCGGGCCAAACCGGCGCCAATCGCCTCTTCAAAGAACAACCAGACGTGCCCGCCGGCGCCGCTTCGCGAGCGTTCCAACAACGCCGTAAGTTGCATTTGAAAGCACGTTTCGAGAAAAGCTCCGGTGTCTTCCTGCCAACTGTCCTTGTCGAAATCCGCGGCCAGGAGAAAACACTTCTCATCCAAAAGCATTGGATAGAGCCCCATGACAAAATCTCTCCCGGCTTCATCCTGCCCGGTCAGATGCCAGCCAATCACTTCATCGGTAACCGGCAGGAATCGGCGATTGGAACATTGCGAACATTTCACCGCCCGTTTGTCGCATACCCCGCGAATCCATTCATTGTCACAAACCGGTGCATATCCGCTCTTACCCGTCCTGCGACTTTCAAACCTTCGAGCGTAAATATCCTGCCGCCCACGAAACAGAGAACGAAACAAAACCACCTTCTCATCAGGCGAAGACCTGCGATCCACAGCGGGCATATTCGTCTCCTTCGCCCCCGCCGCACAGACGAGTTGACAGAATGCTAATCGCCGGACGACTTGAAGGCAAGCGCCCGCTCCGCCCCGACCGGCCCCGCGCATGCGGAGGCACTCATTATTCCTGTATCACCATAGCCAAATCGCTTACCGTAGGACTATCATATTACAACTTCCGATTGAGAAGGAGAGCGGCATCATGGCGGATATATCGAACCACCGCGGGTCTCGGACAGCTATAGGCATGGCGATCATAGGCCTGCTGTGCTCGTGGTTGCTTCTCGCTGCGCCATCCATCGGTCAAGATCAGCAAAAGCCCCCGGCGCCGATGGACAAAGCCCTCGCAAAGGACTGGTTGGGGCGCTGGGAGAAGAAGATTGTCGGCAGCAGCCGCAACCGCTACTGCGATCGGGAGATGGGCGAGCAACTCGGATGGCTCGTCAGCCCGTTCCTCGACGGATTCTACCACGGGTACAAAGCCACAGGTCAGCGCAAGTGGATCGATCGCCTTGTTGACTGGTCGGACGCGGTGATCGAGCGCGGGGTGAAGGAGCCTGACGGGTTCATCGGATGGCCCAAGGCCCGGGGCGCCTCCACAGGCTCGGTGGCGGACTTCACCACCGACAACCAACTGGGAGAAGCGATGGCGCTGAGGCCCATGGTGCTGATGGCAGGGGAGATCCTGAAGACCCCCGCCTTGAAGGCCAAATATGGGCGGAAGGCTCAAGCGTACATCTATCTGTCCGAACGGATCTTCAAGAAATGGGACTCTCGCGGAGCCTGGCGAGAGGTAAAAGGCGGCGGGCTTTGGGTGGTCCCGCTGTTCGGTATCGATCCGAAGACTGGCAAGTGGACCGAGGGATACGGCAAGCGGCGAACCGAGGGCTTCTCCCTGCCCGCCAACAAGCAGAATCACATCGCCTGCTGGCTCCTTGCAATGTACGACGTGACGAAGAAGCCCATCTACAGGGACCGCGCCGAGAAGTGGTGGCGGGTGATGAAGTCCCGCATGAAGCCGCGCGCCGAGGGCAAGTACTTCGTCTGGAACTACTGGGACGCCGGGGGGCCCTGGGATTCCAAACCGGGCGGCGGGCTGAAGCACTGGGTGGGCGTGCATCCCAACGGCGGGTATTACGGAATAGACGCCGAAGGCATCGTGTTGGCCTTCGAGCACGGACTTGTCTTCACGCGACAGGACATCGATCGGCTCGTCGCGACCAACCGCGACTTCATGTGGAACAAGCAGGTGCATGGCGCAAAGTTCCAACGGATCGACGGAGGCCGGCCCGACAAGCGATGGGCCAAAACTCCCGGTGTGCTCTGGACGGCCCTGACGCCGTATGACCCGACGCTGCGCAAAGTATTCGAGGCCAATCACGCCCCGGGCAGTTGGGGCGGACTGGGCCGAACGCCTCAGTATCTCGCCCGCTTCGCCCGGACACGAACCGCACCGGCTCGATCAGAATGATTTTGGAAATCGCTATGCACCTGAAACGCATCCGGCCGACGGTAACGGTTTCGCGCTGGGCGACGGTACGCCGGTGCGGTTCTGGGCCGTCGGCTCGGACGTCTACCGCAAGCCCATAGCTTCGTCCCAGCGCGTTCTCGTGCAGGTGGGCACAACCGAGCGGATGACCGGTTGGGCCGACCGCAAACTCGACTTCAAGAGCAAGGACGGAAAGCGGACTTTCCACGGCCGCGAGATCGTCAGCGTGGGCGCCCCGCCGTGGCGAATCGCCAACGCCAACGTAACGGTCACCGTGAGCAACCCGCACCTGACGCGAGCCACACTCCTCGACACCTCCGGCCAGGCCGCCGCCAACGTCGACGTCCGCGCAGCAGACGGAAAACTCACAGTAAAGTGCCCCGAAACAACGATTTGGCTGATCTTGAGCAAGTAAGCCGGACCAACCATACGATTATCCAAGAGACTCACCCCCGCCACAGTCCCAATCGCAGAGCGCCATCGCGGGCGTTCGAGACAAATCAGGAGTGAAAACGCGGTGACGCGCCAGCCGTTTTCTATGCGATACAGTACGCGGTTGAGGCCCTTTTTGAAATGGACCGTGCGGTATCCTTCGTCGGCCCGCCAGGCTTTGAGCTTCCGCCCGATGGGCGTTTGCAAGCTGGTCACGCGACCCGCAAGGCGGCTTTCAGGGAGAACATGATCGCGACGTACACCATGATGTACAGGACCAGCCATGGCGAGAAGAGCGCCTTTATGGGCCCGGTGTTTTCGTCAGGTTCGAACCATGCCAATGGACCCCAGAAGATCCCTTCGCCTTTGACCGGGTTTGGATCGAGGTAGCGGATCTGAACTTCCTTGATCGATGCGTCTTCATCATCAGCAAGCCGGCGTTGCACCTGGCGATCGGTCTTGGTCCGCCGGCCGACCTGGACTACTATGTCCTCCCTGGCCTCCGGGGCGAAACCCTCGCCGAGGACCGCGTAGACGTTAACCGTTTGACCACCGTCGATGCTCAGCGTTATCGGCCACTTCCCGGCGGCGCCCTCAGGCGTAACAACGCTCCACGACAACTTCTGATCGGGCATGGGTCCCGCGAGAAACGCGGTCAACTCAGCAATGTACGCCTTGCTCAACGCCGTCTCCCATGCCATATCGTCCAGTTTGCTTTGCGTGCTCATCAACTTCACCAGATGCGCCTCAAGCGGCGGTCTGGCAAGGAAGATCGGTTGGGTCGGCTCTCTACTGAGAGTCAGCGGCGCGGGGACCGAGACGCCGATCACCTTGTCGCAGTCGCCGTTGATTACGGCGGTTACTTTAACCTTGGACCCGGGCTTGGCGTTTCGCACGGCCGTGTCCACGCGTTGCGGCAGCCAGAGAAACGAGGCTATCATCGGCCCGAGGAATATCGCCAGGGGCACAAAAGCAGCCATCGCCACGCGAGTTTGCACAGGCGCCGCCAGGGCGCTCAAAGCCTTGAATCGGGCTGAGTCTTTGGGCAGCGACTTGGCCTCTTTCTGCAGGGCGGCGGCGCGCTTCCTGGCTTCGCGAAGTCTGGCGTTGTCGGTCAGCAGTTTCTGACCGACCATGGTCAACATGGCGAACGCGGCTGCAAGCAGGGCGACCACCGCGGGTTTGCCCGCTACCGCGACGAGGGGCAGGAGCATTGCGTCGAGAATTCGAAACGAGACGTCTTCCACTACGCCGCCGGCGAAGTAGTAGGCCAGGAAGAAGACCGCCCAGATCGCCAGGAAGGCGTTTCGGATAACGGCTCCTCGTTTTTCGGTCCGGCCTGGGACGGGCGGCGTCTTATCGGGCGCGACTCGCGTGTCGTCAGGCTCCGGGGCGGCGGGAGCATCGTCCCGCGACGCCGAGCGGCGCAGCACGGCGCCTTGCTGAGCGTCGATAGTGATCTCTTCGTCTTCGTCCAGCAGACTGGTGGCGCCCGACAGCACTACCGCGGGCAGGCCCATTTCGCGTGCGACGACGGCCCCGTGCGACAGCGTCCCGCCCTGTTCGAGAACCAGCCCGCACGCGCCTACAAACAGCGGCGTCCAGTTCGGATCGGTGCTCGGGCAGACCAGCACGTATCCGGAGCCCAGGTCGCCGGCTTCCTGCGGCGAATGGACGATGCGCGCGGGACCGGAGCATGTTCCGCCCGAAAGTACGAATGCGTCAAGTCGGTCGCCGCCGGAAAGGGCGGGCGCCTCGCCGAGCGTTTCCAGATCGGCTTCGGTGATGACGTCCGGAAGGATGAGTCGTTTTTGGGCCATCCTCAGTTCGCGCCGTTTTTCGATCAGGTGAAGCGGCGCGATGCCCGACACCAGCGCGTCGTGCAGTTCCTCGATGTCCATCAGGAATACACCGTCGCCGATATCCAGGCGCCGCCCCGCATCGAGAAGCATGTCCCGCAGGAGATCGTATCCGAGCATCAGGTAGTGCTTGGCGTCTTCGCGAAAACGGATATAGCGGTGGACCATCGCCAGGTGCTCGTCGAACTCGCCGCGTCGGGCCGCCGGGAGCGAGGCCTTTAACTGTTCGGCCCGACCCATGACATCGTCGGCCCGTGCTTTGTGACGCTCGAGGGGCGCCGTTGACCCTTTCATATGCTCTGCCAGCCGCGCCACCAGTTCCGGCGTCTCGCGCCATCGCGGTGCGCCGAGATCGAATTCGTCCGGCGCGCGGTGTCCGTATATCGCCAACCACTGCTCGACGCTGCTTTTGCCCTCGGCGATGTCGTGCAGGTGCTGGCTGGCTGCCAGCGTCAGATCGCCCGGTCCTCCGGCGGAAAACTCTCCGGCCAGCGCGTCGGCATCCTCGTCCCAGAAATATTCGCGAATGAAGCATTTGAGGTTGTCGAGCGCCATTCCCGCCAGCAGGCTCGGCAGGAGGGAGTCCGGCGCGAAACTTTCGAGCACCTGTTTCTCGCGGTCGGCCCACAGATCGAGCCACTGCGACGTTGACAGCGCCGCGAGGTCCGCGGTTTTTTCGTCGCGAACGTATTGCTCGAATTTCGGGATGATATTCTCGGCCAGCTCCCGGTCGAAATCGCGGGCCAGGGCTGTGAGATTCTCGTTAACCACCTTCAAGCGCCGCGCCGTGGAAAGTTGTGCGAGGAATGATTTTGAAGGCACGGTCGGCGGGCCTTGGGCGGCGTCGGGGCTGGACCGGAGGAGATCGAGATCGTACGTATACCCGAACGCCTCGAAGAACATGTCCGGCGCGCGGGACAGGTCCATGTAGATTCGCCCGCCCACAAGATCGAGGAAACCGTCCCGGCAGACTTCCGCGGACGGCTCGAACCCGACACGCTTGTACATCTGCCCGAATCCGCCGCTGCCCGACATGAAACGCCGGATCACGCTCCATGTCAGCGGCGTGGGACGGGGCAGCGTTTCGCCGATGTTGTGGCGCACCCAGTCGCCGCGCCCGTTCTTCCGGGCGGCGCGCAGTTGGGCGCGGACGTCGGAGAGCAGTTGTTCGTAAGTTTCGGCGTCTTCGAGCGTGGTGACCGAACGCGTCTGGAGCAAATACACCCGCCCGCCGGCGATCGCCCACTCGATATCCTGAGGCGAGTCGAAATGGTCCATCACCTTCAAACCGAGCTTCCAGAGTTCGAGTACTTCCTTCGAGTTCAGGCAGCCGATCTTGCGTTTGTCTTCCGGAACGTCGCGGGGTTCGCCGGAGCCCGGGGCGATCCAAATCTGCTTGTCGGCGATCGCGCAGGACTTCAGGGCGCCCGTGGCGCGGTCGAGGATCAGCGTGTCGGGCTGGACCATTCCCGAAACGACCGTCTCGCCGAGGCCCCAACTGGCTTCCAGGAGCAGTTCGTTCCGCGAGCCGGTCTGCGGATTGGCGGTGAAGAGCACGCCCGCTTTCTCCGCGGGGATCAGCTCCTGGACCACAACCGCCATCGCGACGTGCTCGCGGGGAATGTCGTGTTCCTTCAGGTACGCGCAAACTCGCGGGGAGTCGATCGACGCCCAGCATTTCACAACCGCGTCGAGCACGGATTTCTCACCCTGCAAATCCAGATAGGTTTCGTACTGGCCGGCCATCGAAGCGTCGTCGAGGTCTTCGGCGGTGCCCGACGAGCGGACGGCGACGACAGGCGAGCCGATGGCCAGGTACGCCGCTTTGATCGCGGCGGCCACATCGGCGGGCATAATCCCGGCGTCGTGTTGCGCGTGCCTGAAAGCGCGGGTCGTTACGACGAACCCGTCGGGCACGGGGAAGGATTCGTTGATCAGGCGGGCGAGGTTAATCGCCTTTCCGCCAACGGCCGCCGGATCATGTCCGTCGGCAAGCGGAAGAACAAATGGCACAGGTTTCCTCTCAGTTTCCATCGCCATAGCACCTCAGCCCGCCTGTCTCACTGCCGACATACACTCGCCCGCCAACAACCATTGGCGATGCGATGGACATGCCCATCTCGCCCGGCTCGGCGTTGACGTATATCTCTTCAAGCGCCTTGCCCGTTTTCGCATCCATCACGATGAGGTAACCATCGTGCGTGACCACGTACGCATGACTGCCCGTATAAGCCGCCCCCGCCAGCACGCGCGAACCCTTGCGGGCTGCGGTTGTCCACAAAATGCGGGCTTCAGCGCCTTTAGCGCCCAGGTCCAGCGCCGCAACCTCGCCGCTGCGCACAGGCACGATCGCCGTCTTGTCAAGAACCGCTATCGGTCCGAGCACGCCGTCGCTCATGGTCTGTTTCCAGCGCACTTTGCCCGTCTTGCGGTCCAGCGCCATGACGGCGCCCGCGGGATTGGGGGCCTGGAACACGTAGTCGCCATTACCGCAGCCGACCAGCACGGTGTCGCCGGCCAGCGTGATCGCGCCTGTGGCGGGGAATGGCGTGGGCGTCTTCCATATTTCGCGATTGAGCTTGGCTGATTTCAACTGCTCGCCGGTTTCCGACAATCGCAGCGCCGTGACCGCGCTGCCGTTGAACCCGCTACCGATGTACACCACGCCGTCGGCGACGGCGGGCGAGCTTTCCGGATCGTTGACCGCGTGCTTCCAGATGATCTTGCCCGTCGAGATTCGAGCGGCGAAAACATAGCCCGCGTTCTTGTTCTTCTTCGGATCGCTGTGCGACTTGGGCGCGTGCGTTTTCGGATCTTCAACGGCCCCGGCGCCGACGACCACAATATCGCCCGCGATCGCCGGGGAACTTTCGATATGCAGCGGGCAGTCGATCAGCCACTTGACCGTCCCGGTAACCGTGTCGATGCAAACCAGTTCGCTGTCGTAATCGGGATGCAAACCCTGCCCTATCACGAGGCTCTTTCCATCTGCCGTCACTGCCGGCGAACTGAAGAACCCGCCGAAATCCCGGGTCGCATCCTTCATTTCCACTTTCCATATGATCTTTCCAGTGATCGCGTTGAGGCAGAGGATCGACCCATAGCTATCCGGCGAGTCGAGAGTGCAGATCGCCGCGTAGACCCGATCGCCCCGCACCAGCGGAGTCGACCAGAACATGGCGTATTCCTCGGCGTACGTCCAGACCTTGCGCAGCTTCACAGGCGACGGTCCGCCCAGGTAGCCCGATCGGGCGTTGCCCCCGCGGAAATACAGTGCTTCGTCGCTCGATGCCGGCATGGTGGCCGCTACCGGCGGCGGCTCGACCCGGTCCGCGGACGCCAGTTCCCGTGCGAGGCGCACCCAGTCATCGGGCGTCATCATTCCAGCGGCGACGGGGGCGGCGGACTGCGGTGCGGCCGAATCACCGGCCGGCATCCACCTGAGCAACAACCATATCGCAATCACCACCACCCCTGCGATCAGCGGGCGGAGCGGTTTTTCCCTGCACACGCGAATGAGCTGCCTGGGCTTGAAGAGAATCGTAACAAACCCGGTCAGGCCCGCGATCAGCGCAGGAAGCAGCGCCGCCCCGGTGTTCACGAACACCGGCACGACCGCCAGATCGGCGATTAGCAGTAAATCAGCCATTACTCACCGTAAGTAAAACATGCCTGGTCTTGCCGACCGTGATCTTCTGTTTCTTCACCGTGCCATCGGCGAAGCGCACCTGCAGAGTATAGTTGCCCGGTTCGCGAACGGCCAGATTCACCGTGTCAGGACCGCGGCAGCCGGTTAGAACCTGAATACCGACGCTGCATCGCAGGACCGTGTTTGCTTTGCTGTCGATCAGGCGGACATCGGCGCCGACCACGCCGCGTCCCTTGAGCGTTACCGACAGGATGCACGTCTGCTGGAGCTTTTTGGCGTGATAGGTCGGGTGCTCGGCGGGTTTGCGAATTTCCGCGGCGCCGCTG
>JADHXQ010000154.1 GCA_016782885.1 Phycisphaerae bacterium
AGGATCGCACCGTACGGGTCCTCCCGCTGGGTCGCCTCCCACGGAGTCCCCAATCGTTGTACGTGACGGATGGCTTACAGGATGTTTTGAAAGGAGCCTTGCAGTGGTCTTTCTCCACAGAGTTGTATGCATAACCGTGCTGGCTGGTTTGATGGTTGGGCTGACGGCCTCGACGTTCGCCCAGGATGCAGATACCGATCAGGCCAAGGCTCTGCTAAAGCAGGGAGTATCTCTGTTTGAGGCGCGCAACTACCAGCAGTCCAAAGCCGTTCTGCTCAAAGCCGCTGAACTGAAGGCGCTTACCGGTGATGAAAAGAAAACACTGGATGACTATCTCGTTCGCGTGGATCCTGCCATCAGGAAGCAACGCGCCGCTTTGGAGGCTTATCGTACCGGAGAGAAGGCTCTTAAGGCCGGTGAACTCGATGAAGCAAAGAAACAATTCACTGCCGCTGCGGCCAGTCCCTTCCTCCGCCAGGAAGAAATCAAAGACGCAAAGGCAGAACTCGCCGTAGTCGATTTCAAAATCAAGGCCGCCGCTGCTGCTGCTGCTGTTGCCACTAAACCGGCACTCAAACCGGCGGTTACGCCCGCGATCAAGCCCGCGATCAAGCCCGTGGTCAAGCCTGTGGTCGAGCCTGTGGTCGAGCCCGTGGTCAAGCCTGTGGTCAAGCCTGTGGTCGAGCCTGTGGTCGAGCCTGTGGTCGAGCCCGTGGTCGAGCCCGTGGTCAAGCCCGTGGTCAAGCCCGTGGTCAAGCCCGTGGTCAAGCCCGTGGTCAAGCCCGTGGTCAAGCCCGTGGTCGAGCCGGTAGTAAAAGACAAGCCCAACCTGCTTGCCAATGCCGCCGCGAGAAAGAAGAAGATGGCGGCCGAACATTTTGTCAGGGGTAAGAAACTGCTGGATAGCGGAAAGTCATCTGATGCCGTCGGTGAACTTCAAAACGCCGTACAGTTGGATCCCACCATGGCCGAGGCCAAGACCCTTCTGGACCTGGCCAGAAAACTCTCCGCTTCGTCCGGTGGTGGTGGTGTACTTGTACTCAACAGACTTCGCGAGCGTCGCGACGTCATGCGCGGTGAAGCCACCATGGAGTACGAAAAGGCCATGCAGCAGTCCAAGGAACTGATGGCCAGTGCCAACAGCGAGGCCGATTTCCGTGCGGCTACAGAGGCAGCCAGGGCTGCCGACAATGCAGTGGAGACATCAAAGAGTCTCTTCAGTGGCGACCAGTACCGCAAGATGCAGGCGGCTGTTGCCAGGCAGATACAGTGGATCGAGACAAACCGGGTTAAGTGGGTCAAGGTCAAGGCAAAAGCGGAGCAGGATCAGATCCAGCAGGCCAAGTTAGCGCTGATCAGGCAGAACGAGGCCATGCTCAAGAGGCGAATCAGCGATCTGACCTCGCGGGCAAGGTCTCTCTCCGCCGGACGTAACTTTGGCGCCGCCCTTGAGGAACTCAAGCAGATTCGCATTCTGGACCCGCAGAACCGTTGGGCCAACGAGCACATGGAACTGCTGCAGAACTTTACCCAACTCGAAGAGGAGAAGGTGCTGATCAAGGATGTTATCCGGGAATCGAACCTGGCGCTGCTGGATGTCAGGCGTTCGGAGATCCCATGGCACCTGATAGTCAGTTACCCTCGAAATTGGAATGAGATCACCATCAAACGTAAGCCTTTCGATGCCAGTTCGCAGGCCGAGACGGAGATGGATCGTGTCGTCAAGAAACAGCTCGATACGAGAGTCTCCAAGCTGGACTTTGAGGACATGGAGCTTGCCCAGGTATTCCAGTTCCTCCGCGATGTTTCCGGTTCGAATATTCACGTCAAGTGGAGAGCCCTGGCGTTGGAGAGTATCGAAAAGGCTACCACCGTGAATGTGCATCTGTCGAACGTGACCTTCAGGAAAGCGTTGAACACCATACTCGGGGACGTGGCGACCGGTGGTGAACCGGGAGTCGGCGCAACGGGTCTGGGTTACGTTATCGATGAAGGCGTGATAACCATTTCCACCAAGTCCGACCTGGGCAAGCAGACTGTTGTTCGCGTCTACGACATCCGCGACATGATCGTCCGCGTACCGATGTTTGAAGGCCCGAGATTGGGCAGGTCAACCAGGGGCGCCGGCGACCAGACCAGCGATCAAACCGGTCTGTTCGATCCCGGCGCCGGTGGTGGTGGCGCCGGCGGCGTTGCCGGTTCGGGCCTGGAAGGCGACCTCAAATCCCGCAGCGAGATCATCGGTGAGATCAAGACCCTTATTACAGACACCGTCAATCGCGCGTCGTGGCGAGACGCCGGTGGCGAGGCTGGTGCGATCAGCGAAATAGGCGGACAGCTCGTCATTACGCAGACCATCGAGAATCATGACGAAATCGTCAAACTGATCAGCCAACTCCGCGAGGCCAGGGCTTTGGAAGTTTCCATCGAGGCCAGGTTCATCCGTGTATCGAGCGGTTTCCTCAATCGCGTGGGAATCGATCTGGACTTCTACTTTAACCTCGGTCCGAAATTCCTCCCGCCGACGACCCTGACCTCGCCAAGCACATTGGGTTCGCGCGGTGGTGGACGAGGCATGATGGGCGCCATCCAGAACGGTCAAACGGCTGTCACGATGGATCCCTTCGTACCGGTGTTTACCAATGTAGCGAGCACCGCCGACGCCCTCGGACTCATAACCACCCCCGCGCTCAGCTTCGGCGGACAGTTCCTCGACGACGTGCAGGTGAGCTTCCTGCTTGAAGCCACTCAGGCCCACGACTTGACGCGCACGCTGACAGCGCCCCGCATCACGCTGTTCAACGGTCAGAGGGCGTATATTTCGATTTCAACCGAGGAAACCTATGTCAGCGGCACCGAGTCGCAGGTCGGAGACAACTCCAACGCACAGGACGTCGAAACGGATGCGGTTACCAGCGGTACGGTGCTGGACGTCGAAGCCACCGTCTCGGCCGACAGGCGTTACGTGACGATGACCATCCGTCCGCAGGTCTCCACCACCGACCTGACCAACGCTGTTAATGTCGAGCAGGACCCCCTAAACAACCCCAGAAACATAACCCTCCCGCTTATCACTACCCAGGACCTGCAGACGACCGTGTCCGTCCCGGACGGTGGCACGCTGCTGCTGGGCGGGCAGAAAACTTCGACCACGGTTGAACGTGAACTGGGCGTGCCTGTACTCTCGAAGGTTCCGTTCCTGAGGAGGTTGTTTACAAACACAGGCGACGTTCGAGACGAAAGCACGCTGATGATCATGGTCAGACCGAGTATTATTATCCAGAGCGAAAAGGAGTTGGAGGTTAACCCCTAGACGCTCCTGGGATTCAGCAATACCTTGCGGGCTGTGCATCTTGCTTCAGGATGTACGGCCCGCTTTTTTGAGCGGGGTTTGGCGCGGGTTCGACGTGTTCGCCCCGCGAGAAATCCTTGCCACCGGGCTCGCTTGCGGAGAGAATCAAAGCGTTGACTGGCCGGGTTGTATCCCCGGATATCTTGGCCCCTACAGGAGCAACTGTAATGAGAACTCGTGCATCGATTGTCGTTCTGACCGCCTGTATTCTCGGTTGGGCTCTGGCCGGCGTCCCGGCCGAGTCCAAGGCGTCCGATAAAACTGCCGAGACGCCTGCTGCGATGCCTGCTCGCCGCGTAAGCCCGATAGCACTGGACCTGAAGAAACGCACGGTCAGTTTTTCCGCCGAGGTCTGCCAGCGTGAAGTGATGCTCGAGTTCATGATCTGCAGGACGGGAACCAAGGAACACGAGAGCATTCTCCGCAGCGATGTGCTTCCGTCGCATATTCACGCCGGACTGCTGGCGATGGGGCTTACGCGAGGCAAGCCCGCCCGCTGGTCGACCGGGCGTGACGGTGTCAGCCGGTTCGGCCCGCCACAGGGGCCCGAACTCGACATTACGCTGGAGTGGACTGACAAGGACGGTAAAAAGCACAAGGATATCGCGGGCGCCTGGCTGAAGGGCGTTGGCAAGAAGAAACTGCCCGTCCCGAAGACGTGGATATTCGTCGGCTCGGACATGCTGAGCGACAATACTTACGCCGCTGATATCAATGGCGAGATTGTCTCGGTGTCGAACTTCTCTTCATCCCTGATAGACGTGCCTTTCGAGTCCAGCAGCGAAGGCGGACAGGGAAACCTGCAGGCTGAGTATTCCGCCGACCCGCAAGCCGTCCCGCCGGTCGGAACGAAAGTCAAAGTTACGATCGCTCCACGCGACGGTGCCGAAAAATCTCCCCATGCCAGGATCCTGCTCGAGATAGACAGATTCGGGCGAATGAAGATCGACGGTATGCGGATCCTGCCCGGAGACCTGCGAGCGCGGGTCAAAAAATTTGTTTCCGTTCACAGCGATACGCTCGCGGTGATCAGGTCCGATGCGCAGACGATCGTTTACGATATCGCCGAAGCGCGTGAGGAACTCTCCTTTGCCGGGGTCATCGAAACCGAACAACAGCACCTGACGCCTGAAGCACCGATCCCGCCTCGGAGCGCCGAGCAGGCACAGGCCGAACTAAAACGCTGGGCCAGGGACTTCACACGCGCCGAGCACCTGCTCATGGACCCGGTCAAGCAGGCCAGGAGCGTCCTCAAAGAAATCGATCGGGAATTGGCACGGACCGAACGCATGAAAGCTCTCTGGGAAGACTATGCTGCGCAGCTTCGTCAGGCGATTGCCAAACACGAGGCCGCAACTCAACCGGCCGACAACAAGAACCAGCCTCGTCGGACCGATGGAAAATAAGATACGTGTCCTCGGATACAGACAGTTCGCCAGGCCCTGACGGGTTCACGCTAACACTTCTGAAGCGTGACGGATGGCCTGTTGCAGGCATAGTGGTTGTGACTGTGGCGGTCCAACTCGGTGTATTCCTCCTTCCGCAGGCCTACGGTGCGCCGCTCAGAGCGACCATCCCGGCATCGCTGATAATCGCCGGTGTATGGGTCGCACTGGCGTCTGCAATATTCGCCGCCGGACCGCGCAGCACAATATCCGGGATACTCAGGGGCGGCAGTGTCGCCGACGCCACCGCCGTGCTGCTTGTGGTTTTGTGGTTGAACGCTCCAGAGGTGAGTTTCCTCGCCGCGGTCAAAATGTACTGCATTTACGCGTCGGTCTCGCTTTGTGCGATAGCGGCCGCCAGGTGTGCATCATCGCTGAGGTTCCGGTATTTCTGGGGAGTGATTGTCGGGGTGCTGCTGGTGATTGTGCAGGGGGGGCTGTTTTGGCTACCGGGATTGCTGCAACTCGTTCCGGCAGATCACAAGGTCGCCATCGCCGGAATGGGTCTGCGGGCAAATCCGTTGTACGGAGTGTTTTCGGCGATAGCGGACAAGTCGGGGTTTGTGTGGCACTACGCGGATGTCATGTACCGCATCACTCCTCTGGGTGAAGACCTCGCCGTTCCTCCCGTGCAGTGGTACGAACCGATGGTGGTGCATCTGGCGCTTGCGGGTATTTTTTCGGCCACGTGGTTGTTGCGCCGACGGCGCCCTAATCTTCCCGGGTGAGGTAATCGGTCAGTAGTTCCGCGAAGCGTCTGACGGCCTGACCGCGATGGCTTATGCGGTTCTTCTCTTCCGGGGGCAACTGGGCGGCGGTGCGGCCGCGATCGGGAATGTAAAACAATGGGTCGTATCCGAATCCGTTATCTCCGGCGCTGCTGCGGGCAATCAGGCCCTCGAACGTTCCGCTTGTCTCGATCAGAACTTCACCCGGGCTCGCTAAAGCCAGACAGCAAACAAACCTTGCGGTGCGTTGGGAGCCGGGAGTGTTTTCCAGTGCGCTCAGCAGTTTGGAATTGTTGGCGCGGTCAATCACGCTTCGGTCGCTCCCCGGCGCCGCGGTGTCGCTGCTATAGCGTGCGCTATGAACTCCAGGTGCTCCCTCCAGGGCGTCGACCTCGAGCCCCGAGTCATCCGCCAGACACCATCGTCCGGTCGCTTGGGCGTAGTACAGCGCCTTGTCTCGAGCGTTCTGGGCGAAAGTCGCGCCCGTCTCGTCCGGTTCGGTGATGTCGGGCAGCTCATTCAGGCCGACGATGTCAACCGGGAGCCCCGACAGGACCTGAGCTATTTCACGGAGCTTGCCCGGATTGCCGGTTGCGAGAACTATCTCTCTATGGGGCAACTTGTATCTCTCCGCTGCGGAGGGGTGGGCGGGAAGCGGTGGGTCTTCCTGGTATTGGGATAGGATAGCTGCTGACGATAGCCTTGATCATCTTGCCGGTCTTCTTGCTGATCCGTCTCTCGTATTCCGTATGATCGTTGACCACGAGGAACAGCAGCGGTGGGGAGCGAGTAGCCATGATCTTACGCATTTTGTCGCTCTTGATCACCTGCTTGGCTATGAATACGTTGGGTTTGGGGCTGGCTTGGGCTTCTACGACAACCGCATTTTCGGGGAATGTGCCCACCGTTACCTGCGAGCGCCCGGGCATGTGATGGTAGTATGCCTCGTAACCTTTCTTCCGCAGGAAGTCGCAGTACTCCAAAGCATGTTTCTGGCGGTTGCGACCGATGAAGCCCTGAGACGGATCGTCGACGAAAATGGCGACCAGGACCGTCCAGTGCCCCTTGGAAACATTGAGCAGGCTGTACTGCGGCATCTCGATTTCCTTGCCGGGTATCAGCACCACTTTTGGGAAAGGGAATGCCGCTCGCGTCACGTTTGGCGCGTGCCAGGTCCTTGCCGTTTTCAAGTCGGCGTTCGCCGACGGTATCGAGTGATATCTGCCCCAATACAGTTCGCTGTTATTGTTTCTGTGAACAAGTTCGAGACCACCCCATCCGGCCAGTTCCCTGGTCTTGTCTCGGTAGAGCTTTGACTGTTGGACATGGTCGGGGCCGGCGAACGTGTGAAGGAGAATCGTGTACTGCTTCTCGGCGAGCATATTCCCGCACCCTGATGCTGTGCCCAACAACACGGGCAAAACTACCGACAGAACGCCAGAGACCGATATCCCGCGAACGGTTGTTTTCGAAAGCCATCGAGTCATTTGACGCCCTCTCGTATCGCCTGACGCTGGATTACCGCAAGTTTTCTGATGCCTTTGCGGGCCATCTCAAGCATCTCCTGAAGTTCGTCGCTTGTGAAGGGAGCCCGCTCCGCCGAGCCCTGCACCTCCACGAACTGCCCGTTACCCAGCATTGCGATATTCATGTCAACATCGGCGCTGGAGTCTTCGGCGTAGTCGAGGTCCAGGAGGACCGCACCGCTCACTATGCCCACCGATACCGCCGCAACCTGCCCGACGATCGCCCCTGGTTTGCAGCGGTCCTGTTCGGCGCAGCGGCGGCTTGCGATGGAAGCCGCCACGTACGCCCCGGTTATCGCCGCCGTTCGGGTTCCCCCGTCGGCCTCCAGTACGTCGCAGTCCAGGTGCAGCGTATTGGCGCCAAGGCGGTCGAACCTGACCACGTTGCGAACGACCCGTCCGATGAGCCTTTGAATCTCGACCCCGCGGCTGTCGGGTTTGATGGTGGGGCGATGCTTGCGGCGACCGGTGGATGCGGGAAGCATACCGTACTCCGCGGTAAGCCACCCCAGCCCTGACCCTTCCCGCCACTTTGGAAGCCCCGGCGAGAAGCTCGCGGTGCAGATCACCCGTGTACCACCGGTTTCTATCAGGCAGGATCCGTCGGCGTTACCGACGAAACCCGGTGTGATAGTTACCGGTCTGAGCTGGTTGGCGTGCCGGCCGTCATTTCGTTTTGCTTTGACCATTTTTTCTTGCAGCGATCAGCCGATCCCACCGCCGGCGATCAGCGTATGCAGAAGCGTTCGCTGGAAGTGCAGGCGGTTTTCTGCCTCGTTCATGATCGTTTCAGCGTGGGCCTCGAAGATGTCGTCAGTGATCTCGAGATCTCGATAGGCGGGCAGGCAATGCATCACAATAGCATCGTCCGGTGCGGCGGCAAGGAGTTCAGAATCGATCTTGAAGTTCTCGAAGTCCCGGATCCGCTGCTGTTTTTCGTCTTCCTGCCCCATCGACACCCACGTGTCGGTGTAGAGTATGTTGCTCTGCGCGGCGGCGGATTTGGCGTCTGAGGTAATCGTGCAGCAATCCGGGGCGCCCTCGTTGCGCACCGAAGCGACGAAGTCCTCGGACAGTTGGTAACCGTCGGGGCATGCCAGGATGAATTTCATGCCGACCTTGGCGCACGCCACAGCCAGGCTGCGCGCGACGTTATTACCGTCACCCACGAAGAGCAGCGTCTTCCCGTCGAGCGTCTCGAAGTGTTCCTGGGCGGTCATCAGGTCGGCCATTGCCTGGCAGGGGTGCAGCAGGTCGCTCAGGGCGTTAATGACCGGAACTGGCGAGTACAGGGCGAGCTGCCGGACTGTTTCGTGAGCGAACGTGCGGGCCATCACACCGTCGCACATTCGTCCCAACACGCGCGCGACGTCGATAACAGGTTCTCTGCTGCCCATACCGATATCCGCCGGCGCCAGGTAGATCGCGTGCCCGCCGAGATGCGTCATCGCCACCTCGAAACTCACGCGGGTTCGCAGTGAGGGCTTCTCGAATATCATCGCCAGCGTTCGCCCGCTCAGCGAGGCGGGAAGTTTCCCGGAGCGAAAGCGGGCTTTGTCCGCGATTGCCCGATCGATGAGACCGCGAATCTGATCGCCGCTCAAATCCGCTATACTGATGAAGTCTTTTTGCATTTTTTCAATCGTGTTTTCCGCGTTATTTCTGAATCAGCGTTCCAACTCCCTGGTCCGAGAATATCTCGAGCAGGAGCGAATGGCTGAAGCGGCCGTCGATAATGTGT
The DNA here is from genome assembly GCA_016782885.1 of Phycisphaerae bacterium. Lineage (GTDB taxonomy): Bacteria > Planctomycetota > Phycisphaerae > SM23-33 > SM23-33 > BS750m-G57. The sequence goes on from JADHXQ010000154.1 coordinate 8,793, forward strand.
GCTCTTGGCACGCCCGCATCCAGCGCCCGCAGGCACGCTTCGACTTTCGGAAGCATACCGGTGGATATCGTCCCGTCGGCGATCATCGCCCTGATCTCGGCTTCGTTTACCGACGTGATCACCGACTCGGGATCGTCCACGTCGCGCCGGATACCGTGCGTGTCGGAGACCACCACGAACTTGTCGGCTTTCAGGGCGGCGGCCACTTCGCCGGCGGCAGTGTCGGCATTGCAGTTCAACTTCGCGCCGGTCTTGTCTCTGGCCACCGGGGCGATTACCGGTACGGTGTCGGCCTCGCACAGCAGTTCGATGAGCTTGGTGTTGACGCTCGTGATCTCGCCGACGGCGCCGAGGTCGACCTTCCGGCCGTCATCGTCGAGGAACAGCTTCTGTCCGAACAGGACGCAACTGCTCAGCGTGTGCAGGCTCATGGCATTGGAACCCAGTTTCTCGATGATTTCCACCAGGTTGTCATTGATCTGGTTACACAGGACGTGTTCGACGACGTTCAGCGTTCGCTGGTCGGTATAGCGGCGTCCCTGGACGAACTGGACTTCCAGCCCGCTGTCGTCCATCGCCCGCGAGATCGCCTTGCCGCCGCCGTGTACGATAACCGGGCGCATGCCAACGGTATTCATGAATACCACGTCGGTCATCATATGCGTCAGGGCTTCGGGGCTTTCCATTACCGATCCGCCGAGCTTGATCACGATGATCTTGCCCGCAAACCGCTGAATATAGCCCAATGCCTCGATCAGCGTCTGTGCCTTTGCGATAGCCTGGTCCATGGTTCCAACCTCGTAATCCCCATATGGGGAATCCTTTAAAATACCCGCACGCGAGCGTTGCGTCAAGACCAATGGCGTGCGATCGCAGGGCAATCGCATCTAAATCTCAGGTGCGTGCGATGTTCTACTCCGCCCTCTCCAGGCTGAGAGCGGGCGATTCGCATCGAGCGCTCAAATGCGCCAAATGCGGAAACGAAAACACACACAGGCGGACCGGCGGTATTTGCGCTTGGCCTGCATAGCTCGAAGAGCGACGCGGGGCGCACCGGTAGCCGCCGGCCCCTGTGTACCCTATTCAATTATAAACTCCCTATGCTTCCTGCTTCGCGAAGCAGTGCTCCGCTC
>JADHXQ010000155.1 GCA_016782885.1 Phycisphaerae bacterium
GTCAGGTAGACGCCGGAGTAGCGGTTTTGGGCGCCGCTGAGAGTTCCCATCCCCACCATGTTGGACTGCCCGGAAAGGATGTAAACCTTAACGGGTTTGGTCGCATCACCCGGTTTTCCGTCGGGACGGGGCAGTTGCGCGGGGATGTCTTTGGCGGTTGCGTTGACGCCGATTCCCGCCAGCAGCAGTGCTGAAAGGGCCAATAGGCTTCTGATTCTGATTTTCATTTTCGTCTTCCTTTCGTGTTTTCGTATTTTTGCGTTTTTTGCTTCGCCCGCATCACTTCTTTACCGGCGTCAGCGTGAAGTCCTTGATCGTCAATCCCTTGAGCCTCTCGTGGTCGCGCCAGAAGCGAAGGACGTTGCGGCCCTTGACCAGCGAGACCTCGACCGGTTGGGTCGTCTCCCACATGCCGACGGTGTGAGGCAGCACGATGTCGGTCGGCGTCTTGGCGCCGTTGGCCGCGACCGAAAGGTGCTGCTTCCAACTGGGCGTCACCACCCGCGCGGTAAGCGCGTACTTCCCGCCTGCCGGGGCGTCGAAGGTGTATTCAAACTCCTCGCCCTTGCCAAGCCGGTTATAATGCAACTGCATTCCGCCAAGGTTGCTCTTCATGAAGACGATCTTTCGCGTGCTGTTGGCCGGTTTGCTGCACGCCGCCGCGGGAATCGTTATCACCCCGCCGGCGCCGACGACTATCTTTCTGTCCTTTGCGGTCAGGGCCGCTACTTTGATTGCTTCTTTCACCCTGGATTCATTTGCTTCGCCAATGTCCGTGCCCACCGCCTCCAGCGCCACCGCTTTAGCCTCTTGAATAATCCCCCACTGGCGGTAAAGCGCCACGCTATTCCAGAACGCCGGATCACCGGAGAGTAATCCGAAGACCCGCTTCTCTCCCATGACGTCGCCAACCCACTGGGCTCGCTTGACCTGCAGGTACTTCACACTATTCCGCGCCTGCGTACTGGCCAGGAAATCGAGGTCTTTGTTGCGCCCGTACACCCATCCTACGCCCCATCGGCCGCCAAGGCAGATCACCCAGCCATCCGGCGTCCAGTGGGCCAGGGAGGCATGACCGCGCTGGGGACGAGCCGTGGCGGGGATTCCGAAGGCGCGCAGAATGAATCGCCCGAAGAAGGCGCGCCGACCGCACACCCCGCCGTTCATCAGGATATTCTGAAAAAATTGCAGCTCGGGCTTGTCGTATTTGTTGTCCTGCGAACCGTACCGCACATCGGTCCTGACCGCGGCTACATAACGCCACCGATAGTCCGAAGTGGAGATATGGTCGGGCCGATAGTTGGCGAGCATCTTCCGCCCCCAGGCGAGAGTTTCATCCGGCTCGTTACCGTTGACGACCATTCGGTAGTCCCACGCGCCCAGCCACCTGAAGCCCGGATCCAGTTCGCCGCCCAGACAGGCCTTCTCGAAGTGCAGGTACCGCTTCACCGGGTCCACGATCGCGGGCGCATCGGTTTGGCCCGTGGGGTTTCTCTGCTTTACAGGCACAGCGTGTTCCAGACTGATCGCCAGCGCCAACCGCTGCAAGACGCCTTCGGCGGCTTTTGTGGTCGCCTTTTGAATCGCCGTGTAGATTTCCATCGCCCTGCCATACTTGCCATTTTTGGCACCGTCGGCCACGACCGCCTGCTTCATCAGATAGCTATCGGCCAGCAGCTTTTCGATCAGCCTGGCCTGGACTTTGCCCTGCTGGGCAAACTCCGCCAGACCGCGCGGCGTGGCTTCCAGCAGGACGACGTACTTGACGAGCTGGCGATCCAGCTTGCCGCTTTCCAGGAAATCCAGGTTGAGTTCGTTGTCCGCCTTCAGCGTATTTGCATGCGCCTTGGCAAGTGTTTTCCGGGCGGCTTTAAGCTCTTCGGTCAATTTCGGCTCTTTTTGTTTCGCCTTGTCCACGGCGTTCTGCTTCTTCTCCACCGCGGCGGCAGCAGCCAGTTCAGCCTCACAGGCCTTCAGATAGGCGGATTTCTTCTGCTCGTCCACTGCCGGCAAGGCTGCGCTAATCTCCGCCTTCAGTGAGGCGAGCATACCGGTATAACGCTCCAGGAGTTTCTGCCCGGCCTCGGTGAGCGGCGTTTGCGGCGCCTTTTTCCCAGCCGCCCAAACGTGGACCTGTACGCCAAACAATAACGCAAAGATGAATGTGAATGCTTTTGGTTTCATTTATGCTTCTGTCCTTCAAAACAGTCGGCGCTAATTACCCGGGCCTTCCCTTTCTCTACGGTCAACACCTCAGTCCGCTGACCATACTGAACCTTGCACTTTGAGTTAGTGTTGGAAACACCGCGCAGAACGGCCTGAATGAGCTTTCCATCTTTCCATTCCATATCCAGTTCATACCCTCGGCGAACTCGCATTCCCTTGACGCTTCCCGCCGGCCAGGCCTTCGGCAGCGCCGGCAGCAGGTGGATGTAGCCCATGTGAGACTGTACAAGCATCTCGTTGACGCCCGCGGGATAACCGAAGTTGCAGTCAATCTGGAACGGCGGATGGCTGGCCCAGAGGTTGCCGTATATCCTGCTCGCCACCAGGCCCGACAGCAGCGTATAGGCGCGATCCCCATCCAGCAGGCGGGCATAGATGCAGATCTTCCAGGCCTGGCTCCAGCCGGGCCCGCCGTCGCCCCGAGCGATCAGGCCGACCTTTGCGGCATGGGCGAACTTCGGCGTGGTGGTGGGGTGAATCTGTCGGCCGGGATAGACCGCAATCATGTGATTGATATGGCGATGCTTATCCTTCGGGTCGTCAATATCCTCCATCCATTCCTGGAGCTGGCCCCACTTTCCGATCTTCGGTCCAAGCAGTTTTTTTCGCCTGGCAATCAGCTCTTTGCGGTAGTCCGCGTCAATGCCGAGCACTTCGCCGGCCTCGATCGTATTGGAGAACAGGTCAAAGCAGAGCTGCTGGTCGTAGGAAACGCCGTCGGCTTTCTCCGGACCATGCTCGGGCGATCGTCCGTCGGGCGCCACCAGCGTCCCATCGGGAAGTTCCTTGAGATGATCGACCCAGAACTCGCTGATCTCCTTCATGACCGGGTAGGCGTATCGTTTGAGATACTCCTTATCCCGCGTGAATGCGTAATGATCCCAGAGATTCTGACAAAGCCACGCCGAGTCGCCCTTCTGAAAGTGCCATGTCGACCCGCCGAAAACGCCGTTCTCCGATCTCATCAACCATCCTCGCTTGACCTTCAGGACCTTGCGCGTCTCGATCTTGCGAACCTCCCGGATCGAATCGATCCATTCAGCCAATGGCACGAAACACTCGGACAGATTGGCCGCACCGGTGAACCAGTAGTTCATCTGCAGGTTGATATCGGTGTGATAATCGCATCGCCAGGCGGGGTACTTGTTAATCAACCAGAGTCCCTGAAGGTTCGCCGGCAGGGCGCCATGCCCGGGTCGCGAGCAACCGATCATCAGGTATCGGGCATACTGGTACAGCAGCGCCTCCAGGTCGCGATCGACAGCAGCGGAGCCCTTCTGCCTGACCTGCGCCGAGTAGGCCTTGACCCGCTCGGGAGTTGGAAGCGCCGTCACGGCCGGCGGCGTATCGCCGAGGTCGATCGACAACCGGTTAAAGAGGCGCTGGTAATCCGCAATGTGCTCCTTGAGAAGCTCGGCGAAGGTGCGCTTTGCGGCGGCGGCAATCCAGGCGCTGAGGCGTTTGTGCGGGTGCGGGCCCCGCCATCCCTTGTCGCGCCGGTTAAGATAGTTGGTGTCGGCGGCCAGCAGGAGAGTCACGCTGTCGCACTTCTCGAAGACCACGGTGTTGTCAACTGTCTTGATCCTGCCTCCTTCATGGACGACACGCACCTGCGCTTCAAAATCCAGGTCGATGTTCTTATCCGAGGCGTACTCGCGGCTTCCGAGCAGTTTGTCGCGTCTCTGAAGGTGGAGCTGCCATAACCAGAACTTGCTGGTGTCGCCCTTCATCACGAGGGTCCCATTGTCCGCGGTAGTCGGGATCTGATGTTGATTGCCCATCGAGATTTTTCCGGACAGGGAGGCCTTCCTGTCGGCCGAGAAGCGAAAGACCATGACTTGCGCGGGATGGCTGGAGAAGTACTCGCGTTTGTATTTTACACCGCCCGATTTATAGGTGATGGTCTGCACGGCGCGGCTGATGTCCAACTCGCGGCGGTAGTCGCTGAAAGCCTTGTGGGGCATCTCGACGTAGACTTCGCCAAATGGCTGATATCCCCCGGTGCAGTCTTCGTTCCCGACCCAAAGCGAATCCTCGTTGAACTGGATCGTCTCCTTCTGAGGCTCTCCATACGTGGTGCATCCCAGGCGCCCGTTACCGATTGGGTAGACCGACGAGTCCCACATTCGCTGAAAGTACTTCCTGGGTTTGGGCTGGTCGGGCAGAATAATCACCGGCTTGTCCGTCCATATCACTCGTTTCTTCGGGCCGCCTTTTTCTCCCGCCGCGGACCGGCCTCCCGGTAATACAAGCAGCATCGCCGCGAACATAACCGTCGCGAGCCGGTCAATACCTGGTGAGTATCGAGTCTTCATTTGGAAAGGCCCGGGGTTGCGTTTTGCTTCCATAGTTTTCCAATCTCCGCCAATGTCTTGTTATCCGAAGAGACCTGAATTTTACATTCACGCGGCCCATAGCCTTTGCGTCCTCGCAGCGACAGTTCGGAAATTTTCACTGGCTCTGACAAACTCAACAGCAACCATTGCGGCTTATCCTTGTCAGGCCCGCCCGCGGAAACCCAGAATGTTTCGGAGTCCCCGTCCATCGCCAGGTGCGCGGGAAAGCTGCGCTGTGATGAACTCCCCCGGAGAACGCACTCCGTCTTCCCGCTCAACGCGTTTTGCTCATTGTTCCGCACTTGCGGAATGGGAACCGCGAGCGGGGGGACGACACACAATGCCGTCCCCCCTCCGAACAACCGGCTGATTATCGCTTTTGCGGCTAATTCTTCTGGTTCTTCAACAGTTCGGCCATCGCCTGCCCCATGATTTCGCCGACGTTCATGTAAGTCTCGGCGTTGCCGCCGTAGTGGCCGTTGGAGGCGCCGCCCTTGCTGACAGGGTTGGTGTACACGGTGGCGACGTTGCCCTTGAACTCCGGGTACTTTCCGCTCTTGCCGTCAACGGCGAACTGGGCCTCGAGGATCTTTCCTTCATTACCGCCAGCGCCCTTCTTGGTTTGCCCAAGGGTGGCGATGACGAACTTCGCCTTGGGAGCATTGAAGTCCTTGCGCAGCGTCTTGATGAAGTGGACGAGATTCTGCTCGTACCGGTTGGCGTGCGCGGTGTTGTAACGATCCTTGTCGCCCTGCCAGAAGAAGAACCCCGCGACCTCGTACTTCGTCGCCCCGGGATAGTGCTTGTCGAGTTCGGCAAGCACCGTCTTGGCGTTGGCGACGTCGCCGTCGTACTGCATGCCGGCGTACCATCCGATCTTCTTCGGCTCGGTGCCTTTTTCCCATTTGTCCGGCGAATCTTTATAACCCGCGTAGACCATGGTCTTCGTTTCTCCAGTCTTCCTGTCCTTCTCTTCGACCTCGTAGCGCTTGGAGCCGGGGGGCAGCAGATCCCAGCCGAGGCTGCGATTGCCGATACAGCTCTTGAGAATCATCACGGGCGCATCGACGGCGTGTCCCACGTAATGCCCGATACCGAACTCCGGGCCGATACTCCGCCCTTTGATGGTCATCCATTCATTATTGCCCCGCCGCATTTTCCCTGTACCGCTCCCCATGACGCGCACATTCCGCACATCTTTGCGTACGGTCCAGTTACCGGCGTCATCGACAAGGTAGGGGTACAGCTTCTTGGTCTTGACCGCATTTTCCAGCGCCCCTTCTCTGGCTCCGGCGATCCTGCCTGCGCCCAACATGTTGGACTGGCCCAGCAGAATGTAGACCTGTACGGGCTTGGACATGTCGGCAGGCTTGCCGTCGGGGTCGGGCAGTGTCTTGACCTTCTCGGCGGCCGATACGCCGGTTAACAATATCGCCATCGCCGCCAGCAGACATACCACACCAAATAATACTTTCCTGTTCATAACTCTGCGTCCTTTCGTTAACGTCTTTCTGTTCGGTAAACTAGTTCGTTATTCGTCGACAATCCCGATTATACGCCTCATGGACAACCATATCCATAAGGTCCATCACCTGCCTGTTCATCCCTACTGTTCACTCTCTGTTTTGTATCTGTATCACTTCTTCAGCCCCGCCTTTTTCGCATCTTCCAGGCCGATCATCTCTCCCACTTGCTTGAGGGTCTTGACGTCTATGTCGCGGATCTTGCCCGCGTAGTTCGGGCCGATGTTGATCGAGAAGATATTTCCGTATTTCATCGCGCCCTGGTAGTCCTTGTAGACCTTGCTTGCCGGATGGCAGAGGTTGTCATGCCTGGGCAGCGAGTAGAACCACATCGCCCCTCCCCTGTGTTTAGGGAGGATGGGATAGGTGAACTCGGCAACATGATAACCTTTGAATGCCCCCTCGGCGTCCTTGTTGTATTTGGACGCGCCCTTGTCGCCGATCTTGCCGGGACGACCCATTTCACGCAGGCAGAGGCGGCCGGCGGGGGTCCCGTGGTTAAACCCGACAAACGTATTAGGTTGGAACTTGTGCATCCACTCGACAGTGTCTTTGTGCGACAGCCCGCCGGTTCCGATGGCGTGATCTATCCACCAGAATTCGATCGGGCCGTAGTTGGTAAGCAACTCCTTGAGCTGGGCTTTCTTGACTTCGGGGTTTTTACCGCCGTTGCGCTTGCCATCGACCGCGCCGGGCCAGTTCCAGTCGCCCTCGGAGAAGTAAAGCGCCAGCTTGATCCCGTACTTGTCACAAGACTTGCGGAGTTCGGCCAGGACGTCGACGCCGATGGGGCTGTTGGTGACCTTTTTCTTCGTGGTCTTTGTGTCCCACAGGCAGAAACCGTCATGGTGTTTGGCGAGGAACAAGATGTATCCCATTCCGGCGTCCCTGGCGGTTTTGCACCACTGGTCCGTATCGCATCCGGTGGCCTTGAAGAAGGACGCGTCTTTCCCCTTCGTCGGCGTCCATTCCCGCCCTCCGAAGGTGCTGAACGACCAGCAGATGAACATGCCCCACTTCATGTCCCGCACCTGCTTGGCGCGGGCCTTGTCGGGAAGCCTGGTCTTGTTGATTTCAGACGTGGCGGAATAGACCGTTCCGATCATTCCCAGGATTAAGCATGTTGCTATGATTCTCGCTTTCATATCATGTGTCCTTTCCTTTTCAGTGGCGGCCGCGTCGCTCGCCTCCATATCCTGCTAATAGGCTTTCTTGACAACCGTTTCGATTAGCTTCGAAATCTCTGACCAATCAGCAATCTCAACAGATGTGCTCTTGCCCTTGATCGATTTCGGGGCAGTGACCTTCGGAGCAAGGGCCTTGCTCGGGATCGTGTAGAAGAAGTGCGTATCTTCACCGCCGAACTTCGCCTTCCAGCAGTTCGCCAACGCCGATATCTCCGGGCCGCAGTTGGCGCCCTGATCTTTCTCGAACATCTTCTCGCTGGTAATGAAGACGATCCCCTTGAAGCCAGCCGGGGTGAACGAGTGAGTCATGACATTGTACGCCTGCGACGCGGTGCTGCTGACCGAACTTGAGAGGTTCAGAATCCCTCCCCATGTCACACCGTCGGGGACACTTTTGGTCTTTATCATCCGCGGGATATACTCGCTCCAGTACTTCTTCCAAGCCGAGATGTATCGCTGAACGTTGGCGTTGTAGTAACTGTTTCCGGGCCGAATTGCAGCCAGGTCCTTGTAGTCATCCATCAGGCTGGGAGCCTGGTTGAGATATTCCGGGGCGATCCAGCTCTTCAACCCGATAGTGTTGACCGCCGGCTTTCCGCTCAAACCGCTCTGCATGAAAACAACACCGACCGGTTTTCCGGTCTTGGCGGCGATGCGGCGCCCGAGCAGTCCCGCGACGCCGGAGGCGTCCTCCCATCGACAGGCGAAGCGGTTCTTCGGCGTGGTCGAGACACACACGCTGTAACGACTCGCCCTGGGGAAACTGAAGCGCTTGGCCTTGCGAGTGAGCATTCGCACGATACCGGTCGCCTTGGCGCCGCTGTCGAGGCCAGCCGAAAGCGGCGGGGCGGCGATATACCATACGTCTCCAATGACGATGTTCTCGCACACCCGCTCATGAGCCAGTTCGCCGTCGATCGTAAAGGCGACCTTCAGCGTCTTGGGCTCGGCGCTGGGTTTCATGGCGGGAACTGTAACCTTCCATTCTCGCATTCCGGGAGTGACGTCTATGGTCTTTTCGATTCCGGCGAAGCTGAACTTGATGACCGCCTTGCCCTTGGCTTCGTAGCCCCAGGGATGAATCGCAGAGCCCCAAATGGTAACCGCCGCGCCGGCCTGGAAGACGGCGTTTTCTCGGAACTGCGTGCTCAGGAGAGGCATCCTGTGGTACTCGGCTTTCTTTCCCACCGTACCGGGGTCGATCACAACACCGGCGACCTTCAGCTTCTCGTCGGGCCAGGTCTTGCTTGTCACGAGTTTGTTGTCGTAGTAGATAAAAGGCGTCATCGGCAGCAGCGCCTTGTTGTAGAGGTTAGGCTGGAAACCGACGCCGGCGGTGGCGTAGGAAACGCCGCGAGGCTTCCTGACCTTCGGCGAAGTCACCACCACTTTTTCGCCCTCGATCTTCATACCGGCAGGATGCCAAACGCGATCTTCACCGGCCAGGTAAAAGAGTTTTACCTGGTCGTCTCCGTTGGGGATGATTTTAGGATCGGCGAAACCGGTTGAATCCTCTTTCCTGCCGATGGCGTTATAGCCGGCTTCGGCGACCACCAGACCGCCCTTGGCGCAATCGAATTCTACGATCAGCTTGTCGCCCTTGACCGTGTAAGACTTATACATGGGCCCGTCGGCGACAATATCCTTGCCGTATTGATTCTTCAGCGCGTGGAGCGCCAATCGCTGACCGGGAACAGCCTTGTGAAAGTAGTGAATGCCGCCGGTGATATCGATCTGGCTGGCCAGGCCCGTGTTGGGGATGTCCCGCGCCAGCCATGTCCCCAGACGCATCTCCGCGCAGGGTCCAATGGTGGGATTATTCTTCCCTTCGCCCTTCTTTCCGGGGCTGTAGAACTGGTGGAAGTATACGGGCAGATCAGGCTTGCCCCACACCAGGCGCCACCCGCGGACCAGGCTGTGCAGGTTGTTATAGTAGGGAAGGCCTTCGCCCATGTTGTGGTAGCCCTGGTTCCAGATGCACCCGCGAATCGCGTATGGGACCACCGGGCTGAGCCTGCCGTTGTACATCCAGGACGCGTCGCGGTTTCCGTTCATGTTGCCCGGCGTTTTGGGGGAGATGGCTTTGGGCGCCAGTCCCTTCCTGACGCGATCGGCGTTTTCCTTCATGGCGTCTTGCAAACCCCGGTAGAACTTGCCCCAGGCGGCCTTGTGCTCGGGCCTCGCCGGGTCGGTCTCCAGAATCTTCTGGTAAATCGCCCTGGTGTACTCGTCCTTTCCGTCTCTAAAACCGACGCGGGGAACCCACGCCTGAATCGAAGTCGAGCTGAAGCAGCAGTTCAGGATTCCGATGGGAACGTCCAGCTCCCCGTAGAGTTTGTGGGCGAAGGCGAAGGCGATTGCGCTGTAGCTGGTATAGTCTCCGTTCTTCCAGGAACCTGTAGCTCTTTCAATCGGATGCAGCGCCGCATAGACGCTGGTGACCTCGAACTCTCGGATGAGCGCGACTTCGCCCTTGGGCTTGACTTTCAACTTGTTGCAACTGCTCTTGGTAACCTTCCACTGCATGTTGGACTGGCCCGAGGCCATCCAGACCTCGCCGACGAGGATGTTCTTGAGGGTGACTTTCTTTCCCGCGCTGTCGCCAATCACCATCTCCGCCGGTGCGAAACTGGCCTTGAGCTT
>JADHXQ010000049.1 GCA_016782885.1 Phycisphaerae bacterium
TCGACGCCGCTTTGGCTTGTCGCGGAGCGACGGTTCCGCCGTTGGACATTTGCCATTTGCCGTTCCGCCGCAGGGCCTACTGTCGCGCCACTTCCGGCACGAACGAATCGATCACCTTGATCCGATCGGTCTTGAAACTAGCGACAGTTTTCTGAAACGCCGTGTCGGCCTCCCGCTCAAACCAGGCCGCCGAGCACCATCGATAGTTGCAGGCGGCCGCCACCAAACCATGATGCACGGGATTCTCATTCACATACTTCAGCCTCGCATAATACGAACGCTCAAACGTGATGTGGGTTTCGAAAAACTGATACCACACGCGCCGTCCCGGCGTTTGGTCAAGTTCGTTAAGCCGCTTGGCGACTTGCGAGTGAAGCTTGCCGAGGAAAACGCGAAGTGATTCCGGTTCATCCGGAGCGGCGCCCAGGAAGTGGTAGTGGTTCGACATGACCGCCCATGCCGCCAGTCGCCAGCCGAATTCATCTGCGGTTGCCAGGAGTTCGTTCTGGAGGAGGTCAAGGCGTTGGGGGTTCCATAGGCGATGGGTCTTTTGGTAGGTTCCGGCGGTTACCATGTAGGCTCCGGTTTCGGAGAGTCGGTGGGGCGGTGCGTGCGGCCAGTCGGGCATTTGGTGTGGTCTCCCGTGTTGTATTGTGAGAATGGAGTATATTGCTCGGGTTGCTTGCTTGCAAGGGGGCGGGAGGCTGACGGCAACGGCGGGAGGCTGACGGTGAAACCGTCGCTCCGCGACAAGCCAAAGCGGCGTCGAGCCGCCGCACTCCAAATTACGGCAGTTCCTGGATATTTATGTCCTTGAACATTACGTGCATTACGTTCCCGGAGTGCATTTGAAGGGCGAAATGGCCCTTTGGGCGGCCTTTGTCATTCTTGAGTTCTGCTGTTTTGGTTCCATTTACGTGGACTACTATGTCGCCTCCGGAAGCGGAAATGGTCATCTTGTTCCATCCGTCCGCTTTGAGAATCTTCTTCTCTTCGGCGGGGCTGGGTTTGTCCAGCCACTTGCGCCCGTAGCTTTCGTAGATTCCTCCGGCGCCGCTTGAGGGCAGTCCGACCTGGACTTGCAGGCCCTTGGCCTTGTCGGGTTTTTCCATTATCGTTCGAATGTAGAAACCGCTGTCGCCGGCGAGACACTTGAAACTGAAACTGACGATGAAGTTCTCGTAAACCTTGTCGCTGACCAGCAGCCCGTAGAGGCGGGCATTCCTGGCGCGGCCGACGAATGCGCCGTCTTCAACCGTCCACTTCCCGCCGCCGACCGCATGCCAGCCGTTCAGTGTTTTCCCATCCATGAGAGGAACCATCTTGTCGCCTGAATCCTTTCGGCGGCCCAGGTGTTTGTCGAAGAACGCCAGCAGGCTTGGCAAGTCAATTGCGTGGCCGGCCTGGTGTGCGACGTGAACCAGGTTTTCAGACCGTTTGAAGTCGGCGTATATCGGTTCGATTTCCTTCAGGGCCTCGCGCGCTAACGAAACGGGAAACTGCGAAGGTGGCTCCTTCAAACCGTTTTGGCAGAGCAGTGCTCTCGGCGCGGTTAGCGAGTAGATGTCGGCGAAGTCGGCGAGTTGTCTGAGCCCGGGGAATTTCCAGCACATGCAGTGGTTCTTCTCCATCTGATCCATTCTGGTCAGGAAACCGGAACTGACGTTGGCGCCGACGCGCTGGTCCATCGCGCCGAGCCACATCACCATCTCGCCGCCAAGCGAGTTTCCGCCGCATCCGATTCGCTGTGAATCCACTTCTTTAAGCGATGCCAGGAAATCCACGCACCGCATGAGATCCCACAAACGCTCGCCCATCAGGGTGCGCCCTCTTTCGTAGACTTTGTGCCGGCTGACGCTCGTGGAGATGGTGACGTAGCCTTTTTGGGCAAGGACATGGGCGAAACGAGAATAGCTGGCTTTTTCGTGGCACGTATGACGCGTACCGCCATGTCCGGAAATGGCGACAACCGCCGGCCGCGGGCCTTTGACATTCGTCGGCAGCGCGAGCACGATCTTGATGCGTCGGGCTGCGGTGCTGTTGATTTCCATCTCGTGAAATGCGTATTTCTCCCTTTTCTCCGAAGAGATCGTCTTCGGGTTCAATGGGATGGGAGTCTTGCTCGAAACCAGATCTTCGATCTTGAGAAGGGCGGCGAGTTTTGCTCGCAGCTCTTTTTGCCAGACGGTCGCCCGGTCCTTTGCCCGGGAAGTGTACCGCATGCTTCGGAGGTCTTTTCCATTTCCACTCCCATTTCCTTTTTCGGCGGCCGACAGCCAGCATGTGCATACCGAGAAGACCAGAACGATGCCAATAGCTTTGCGAGCGAGATTCATACGATCTTTCCTTTCGTTGTCAGCGTTTGGCGAGCGCCTGTTTCAGATCGGCGATGATATCATCCGGGTCTTCGATTCCCACGGACATGCGAATGTAATTGGCGGGGATGCCCCAGGCGGCGTTATGGGTGTAGTTTGTGACTAACGTTTGCACGTCTCCCAGGCTGGTCCACGGTCTGCAGAGTTTGACGCGGCGGACGAGTTGGGCGCCTTTGTTCATTTCGAGCCCGATCATACCTCCGAAACCGCGCACCTGCTTGCTCGCCGCGGCGTGGCCTGGATCGCTTGCCAGGCCCGGGTAATGCACCTTCTTGACCATCGGATGCGTCTCGAGGAACTGAGCTATCCGCATCGCGTTGGCGCAGTGGCGCTCCATTCGCATCGGGAGAGTTTTGAGCCCCTGGTGGAGAAGAAACGCGTTCATCGGCGCCATGATCCCGCCGAACACGCTGCGGCTGGATTCCACTCGTTTCATCAGTGTTTTCGGACCGCAGACTATCCCGCACAGGCCGCACCCGTGCCCCATCATGTACTTCGTGGCGCTGTGCAGCACGATGTCGGCGCCCAGCGCCAGCGGCTGGATGAGATACGGCGTCAACCATGTATTGTCGACAATCACCATCGCACCGGCCCCATGGGCGAGGGCGGAGGCAGCTTTGACGTCGACCACGTCGAGTGCCGGATTCGACTGAACTTCAAAATAGACGATATCGGTCTTCTTCTTCAAAACCGCCTGCAACTCGTCGAGATTGGCCATGTTGATGCGTTGGGATTCGACACCGAGCCTTTTCAGCGGTCCATCGACGAGTTTCTCCGTGCCGATGTAGACGTTTCGGTTCAGGACCATGCGCGAGCCGGGTTTCAGGAAGGTAAGGAGTGTCTGGCTGATCGCGGCCATACCGCACGCGGTGGCAATACCGAACTCCGCTCCCTCCAACTGCTTTATCTTGACCTCGACGGAATTGATCGTCGGGTTGCTGCCTCGGGTGTAGGCGCCGCGATTGGTCGTGCCCTGGTATATCGGATAGCAGGAACTTCCGCTGTCCTCACCGGCGTAAACGGCGTCGGTTGTGACATCATGCCCGCCTGCGGATTTGTAGGTTTCCGTCAGGACGGTCTGCGGCGTTTTGGCGGCGCCTTTGGGTTTCTCCTCCGCGAGGCTCGTTGACGCCAGGGACGCTGTCGCGGCGGCCGCACTCGTGCTCAAAAACGCTCGACGTGAGACATTGCTGCCCTTATTCATTTCGATTTCCTTTCTCGCAAGACGCTTGGCACGGCGAGCCGATCAGCCTACGAACAGGTTGCTGCCGGCGAACTGGGGATCGCAGGTGAGGTTGACGCCCAATCGCCGCAGTCCGGCTTCGTCGCCCGGCGTGGGGATGTGCGTCATGTGGACCTCCCGTCCGCGGAGGCTCTTGAGCTGCGACAGCGCCAGCTCGGCGGTGGGGTTGATCGTCGAAGCGATGGACAGGGCGATCAGCGTCTCCTCGAGGTCCAGGCTGATGGTCTTGCGCTGGAGCACGTCCCGCTTGAGGTGCCCGATGGACTCGATGATCCCGGGCGACAGCAGGTGCAGTTTCTGGGGGATATCCGCCATGTGCTTCAGTGCGTTGAGGACAGCGCTGGATGCCGCGTGCATCAACGGGGAGTTGACGCCCGCGATCACCGTGCCGTCGGGAAGTTCGATCGCCGCGCCGCAGACGACGTCTTTGTTTCCCTTCTCCGCGTTCCGCGCGGCGGCGGCTGCGGCCTCGTGGGCGGGCCCGACAACCTTGCGGTCTTTCGCCGTGACGTTCAACTCCTTCATGAGGACCTCAATGCGGTCGACCGTCCTCTTGGGGGCCAGGCCCATGGCGTACTCGCAGGCGCTGCGGTAATGGCGCCGAATGACTTCCTGCGCCGCGGCCTGGCGGACGAGATCGTCGCTGACGATGGCGAACCCGGCGCGGTTGACGCCCATGTCGGTCGGCGAGCGGTATACGCTGCGCCCGCCCATGATCCGTTCGAGGATCGTCCGCAGCACCGGGAAAGTTTCGACGTCGCGGTTGTAGTTTACGGTCGCCTCGCTGTAGGCCTCGAGGTGGAACGGGTCGATCATGTTGCAGTCGAGGAGGTCGGCGGTGGCGGCTTCGTAGGCGATGTTCACCGGATGCCTGAGCGGGAGGTTCCAGATCGGGAAGGTCTCGAACTTGGCGTATCCGACCTTGTTACCGCGGGTGTTTTCGTGGTAGACCTGCGAGAGGCAGGTGGCCATCTTTCCGCTGTTTGGTCCCGGTGCGGTGACCACGACCAGCGGTTTGCTCGTTTCGATGAACGGGTTGGCGCCGTATCCGCCGTCGCTGACGATCAGGTCGATGTCGGCGGGATAGCCCGCGATGGTCCCGTGTACGAAGGTGCGCATCCCGCGCCGTTCGAGCTTGTTCTTGAATGCCACCGCGCCGCTCTGGCCTTCGAAGCGCGTGATGACCACCGCCGAAACGTCCAGTCCCCATTCGCGGATGTCGTCGATGAGTTTGAAGGCGTCCGAATCGTAGGTGATGCCGAAATCCGCCCGCATCTTCTTCTGCTCGATGTGCCCGGCATAGATGCACAATATGATCTCCACGTCGTCCTTGAGACGCTGGAGAAGGCGCATCTTCACGTTCGGATCGTATCCGGGCAGCACGCGCGCCGCGTGATAGTCGAAGATCAACTTTCCCCCGAACTCCAGGTACAGCTTCCCGTCGGATTCCTCCGCCCGCTTCAAAATTTCCGCGCTCTGCTCGGAAAGGTATTTTTCGTTATCGAATCCCGTTGGGCCCGGCGGCTGGAGCGGACCCTGGGCGGATCCCGAACCTGACTTCAAACCATCTGTTTTTTTACTCATGGTTGCGTAGTGTACGGGATGGTTGCGGTGGTGGCAAACCAAACAAAGGGGTCAGGACTCCTTGTTCGGTATCTGAATCGTCCTTGACTGTGCGATCAAAAACGGTAGCATCCCATGAACTACACGATTTTCTTTTTTGCGGCCGGTGTGCTGCAACCATTGAAAGGACAGAGAGATGATGAAGCGATTGGGTCTGTTGGTGATGTTGGTTTCGGCGGTATGGTTAACCGGTTGCCAAGAACCGGGTGTGTTTCGGCACGTTGTGCTGTTCAAGTTCAAGGACACGGCGCCTCCGGCGGACGTGAAGGCGATCGAAAAGGCGATTTGCGAATTCCCTCCGACGATGCCCATGATCGAGGCGCTGGAGTGGGGCAAGGACTGCAGCGTCGAGAATCTCCAGGACGGGTTTACGCACTGTTTCCTGGTGACGTTTGCCGACGCCGACGGCTTGAAGGCTTATGGACCTCATCCCACGCACAAGGCGGCCGTTGCGAAGCTCAAACCCGCGATGGAGAAACTGCTCGTGTTTGACTATGTTGCCGGCCAGGCAACCCCGCCAATGGCGCCGATCGCCACCGCGGGCAAATTGCGCCACGTGGTGATGTTCCAGTTTAAGGAAGGGACAACCGCAAAGCAGATCCAGGCCATCGAGGACAAGTTCCGCTCGCTTCCGGCGAGGATCCCCGAGATCAAGGCGTTCGAGTGGGGCACCGTCGTTGGCGATGGAGGCAAGAACGCCGGACTGACGCACTGTTTCCTTGTGACGTTCGACGACGCCGCCGGGCGGAAGGTATACCTCCCGCACCCCGCGCACAAAGAGTTCGTAAAGCTGGTAGGCCCGTCAGTCGAAAAGGTGCTGGTAATAGACTACATCGCCGCCGACGCCAAATAGACCACCGGGCCGGATAAGTCAGGTTATCCGGTGTTCGCCGTGGCGCGGAGTTTGGCGTCTTTGGGCCAGATGCGCTGCCAGAGGTCAATGCGCCCGAACTCGGCGGTTCCGCCTTCAGCGAAGTATTCGATTTTCTTTGCCCCGCCGACCTTGACGAACTTCTGGTAGTGGAGGCGGTTGTTGACTATGACCCGTATGCGGTCGGGCATGATGAAAATTCGCATCTCGATCCACTTCTGCTCGTCCGGGTCGATTGATGCGGCCTTGCGGACGGCCTTGGGGTGGATGAGTATTGGACTGAAGAACGTCTTGCGGCCGAGCAGGTCGAGCGAGTTGTCGGCATCGACGCGGGCCAGTTCGTATGTCTTTCCGTTGCTATCGGTGATTCGCAGCCCCCATCGCTTTGCGGGTTTGGTCCCGGCGCCGCGACCGCCGATGTAGATATCGCAGGTCGGGCCCTTGGGGACTTCGAGACTCTTTGAACCGCTCGTAACGCGGACGTTTTCGAGCGATACGGGTTTGCCCCGCTGGGCCTTCTCGGCGCCCGGATCGGTGTACAAGGCGCAGCCCCGGCGGTTGTGATGCCAGTTTCCGTTCCAACCGTTTCGCCCGCCGCGGTAGATGCAGCGGTCTACGAACTCGAAGCCGTTCTTGTCGATGTAGATAAGCGTGTAGAGGCTCATCTTCGTCCAGTATTCTACGCCGCCGTTTAGCGCCAGATACATGTTCCTGTGCGAATGCCCCCCCAGGCAGAGCTTGACTCCGTATTTAGCGCAGACCTTGTAGAAGCGCTGGTTCGGGCTCCACGGCTGGTGGTTGAAAAAGTAGACATCCGTGCCCCTGGCCACCGACTTGAGATCCTTTTCGAGCCAGTCGATCGACGAGTCGGCCAGCCCGCACTGTATGTGGCCTTTCTCGTCGATCAGCATCCAGTCGACTCCGACGAAATGCACTCCCGCGTGATCGAACGACCAGCGGATCGGGCCGAGATATTTGATGAACGCCCCGTTACCAGCCAGTTCGTGCGGTGCCTTCCACCACTTTCCGTGCGCCCCGACGACATCGTGGTTTCCGATGCAGTGCATCATCAACGTCGGGAAGTTGTTGGTGTACTTTTGTATGTCGGTGTAATCGCGGTCGGCGTTTCCAAAGCCCAGGTACCCCAAGTCCCCGCCCATCACGGAGAACAAGGTGTGGTTTCCGGCGCGGCCGGCCTCGTCGCGGAAAATGTTGTTCTGCTCGCGGCGGAGCGAGTCGTGCGGGTCGGTCCCGAAGCCCACGCAGACGGGCAGCTTGCCCTTGCGGGGCGCCAGGGGGAAGTCGACGGCGTCGGCGTCCTTGATATCCTTCAGGCGAGCCCACCACGACCAGATACCGCCACGGGCCTGCTGGATCGGCCAGGTCCCGTCAGGCCAACATACGCTGACCGTGCGGCTCGGCAGGTAGGGGACCAGCGGGTCGTCCTTGAGCGTTATCGAGTACTTGCCTTTGGCGTCCGTCGTCACGAACTCCACGCCGTCTGTGACTCTCGCGCCTTCGACACCCTCTCCGTCATCGCACCGCCCGTTGGTGTTCTTGTCGACATAGACTCTGCCCGAGACGGTCTTGGGCATTTTGGCGGGCAGTTTGGACGATTCGGTAAGGCCGGGCATACCGGCCGGCGGTTTGTCGGCCTTCTTCGTCTCCCCAGACAGACCGGCGGCGATACACCCCAGCACTGCAAGTACCGTCAACATGTGTTTATGCACAATCATCTCCTTGTGTTCGCAGAGTTCAACGCGGGCATATTGTACACGATTGGTGGTGTTGGTTCGCGAAATGATGGATAATGTTGCTGTTATGCGAACGTCAGCACGAATCCTGATCAGCCTTGCTGTAGTCATCGTGGTACTCGGTGCGCTGAATCTGTGGACCGAATGGGGACAGAAGGATTTCAGCGTCGATGCCGATGCGGTAGGCGCCTGGGCGTTCTTAGCCGTCAGTTGCCTGGTCGTTGGGGTTGTTTTGAATGCGTTATCAAAGGCAGGCGAACCGCCGGTGGAAGTGGCAGCCGAAACTCCATACGACGACGAAACCGGCGGCCCGGGAACGCCCCTTTGTCCGAGTTGCCTTGCTCCGGCTGAGCCGCGGCAGCACTTCTGCAGCGAGTGCGGCGCGCCCCTGACCAGCCACGCCGAAATCGATCCGCTGGGGCGAATCTACTCGATGGGCGACACGTTCCGCAAAGCCGCCGCCAGCCCGCGCCGGCGGATTGTCCTGATCGGTATGTGGTGCATATTCGCCATCCCGATGATTCTGTTTGTATTTGTGCTGGAGGCTGTGGTATTCCAGACGGTTGATGGACGGGTGGTCAATGATGACGGACTTGTTGTCTGGAATGAAACGAGGCGTTGTCTGGCGCCGCTGACGCTGGGGCGCGTTTTGTATATTACATCTATCTTGGGAATCGCACTTCTCTACGGAGCTATAGTAATCAAGACAACGCGGAACTTCTTCCGCAAGCAGAAAGAACCGGGTACTGACGCGGCGGATGCAAAGATCACCGAGAACACAGAGGCCGACGAGTAATGGAAGCGTTTTTTCGTGAGCTGATGTCGGCCGATGCTTTGGGGGCTACGATCGGTTCGTTTTGTCTGATCCTCGTGCTCGTGCGGTGCAAGGTTCCGCTTGGCGCGGCGGTGCTGGTTGGCGGGGCGGTGTTGGGGGCGCTGTTCGGCCTCGGTCCGGACCAGATAGCTATCGCCTCGCTGCGAGGGATGCTGAGTCCCGGGAGTATCGGTCTGGCGTCGATTACCGTTCTGCTGCTGGGCCTCTCGCAGACTATGCGCGGCGCCGGACAGCTTGGCGAGATCGTGAAGCTGGCGAAATTGCTGCTGCGGCGCCCGGCGATTGCGATGGCTGCCTTACCGGCACTCATCGGACTGCTACCCATGCCGGGCGGGGCGCTGTTTTCGGCGCCGATGGTCGAGTCGGCCGCCGGCGCCGCCGGCGAAAGTGGCGGGAGGCTTTCGGCGATCAACTATTGGTATCGTCATATATGGGAGCACTGGTGGCCGCTCTATCCGGGCGTTCTGCTGGCGGTGGACGCCACCCATTGGCCTTTGCATACGTTCGTCCTGATGCAGATTCCACTTGGCGTGTTTATGGCCGTCGGCGGGCTGCTGATATTTCGTGGTCTGCATCCGGACCTGCGCGTTCGCGGCGTCAGTCCGCCGGCGGGCACGAAACGCCGCCTGCTGCGGAGCACATCATCGATATGGATTGTACCGCTGGTCTGGGGCGTTGGGACGGCTGTGGCGTGGACGGTTCTGTGGGCGATGGGGTTTTCTCGCGGCGACGTGCTGGCGATTGCATGGTTGTCGGCGGCGGTGAAATACGGTCCGCTGATCCTCGGGCTGGTGATATCGCTGCTGTGGACGTCGCGAATGAACGATATGGGGCCTGGCGGTTTGCGGAAGATCTTCGCCAGGCCGTCGATTTACGGTCTGGTATTCCTGGTGATGTGCATCATGGCGTTTCAGCGTGTCCTGAAAGCCACTGACGCCGGCAGGGCGATGGGCACTGAGTTGCAGGCGATGAATGTAGCCGTGGTGGTCGTCGTCGCGATGCTTCCGTTTATCTCCGGAATGGTCACCGGTCTGGCGATCGGGTTTGTGGGAATAAGCTTCCCGATAATCCACGATATGGTCACCGCCTCAAAAGATGAGCCGATGGCCGCATCGTATATGATCCTGGCGTACGCGTGCGGACACATCGGCATGATGCTCACACCGCTGCACGTCTGCCACGTGGTGTCGAACAAGTACTTCGAGACGCCGTTCGCCCCGGTCTACAAACGGATCGTCCCAGCCGCATGCATAACGCTGGCGCTCGGGATAGCATACTTCCTCGTCCTGCGAGCGTTGGGGATGTGAGGGTACGGCGGCTGTCAGCTATTAGCTGTCAGCTTTCAGCTACGGCAACGGCGATTACCACGTTTTACTCGGCCTGTACCGTTTCCAGAACTTCGGCGATTACGTCGTCGGTTGTTATGCTGTCGGCCTGGCCTTCGAATGAGAGGATAAGGCGATGCCTGAGAGCGGGCGGGACGCATTTGCGGACGTCGGATAGCGCCACGTTTGCGCGTCCCTGCACGATCGCGCGGACCTTTGCGCCCAGGAGTATCGCCTGGGCGCCGCGCGGAGACGATCCGTATCGGACGTATTTTCTTGTCGCGTCTGGCGCCAGGTCGGACGCCGGGGAGGTCGCCAGCACGAGGTCGGCGATGTACTTGCTGACGGCGGATGCGACTTCGACCTCTCTTACGGTCTGGCGCATCTCGATTATGCTCTGCCCCGTGGCGACTGCCTGTGCCCGCGGCGTTTTGGCGCCCGTGGTGCGGTCGAGAATGCTCACCAGCTCGTCGGCGGGAGGGGAGGCAAGGAGGATCTTCATCATGAACCGGTCGAGCTGGGCCTCGGGCAGGGGGTAGGTGCCTTCCATCTCGAGCGGGTTCTGGGTGGCAAGGACCATGAACGGTGAGGGCAACTGGTGGGTCGTGCGCGCGACGCTCACGGTCTGTTCGGCCATCGCTTCGAGGACGGCCGACTGGGTCTTGGGCGTCGCCCGGTTGATCTCGTCGGCCAGGACCAGGTTCGCGAAGATCGGTCCGGGCTGGAACTCGAACCGCTTACCGCCATGTTCGTCGCCGACAACGATATTGGTCCCGGTGATGTCGGCGGGCATGAGGTCGGGTGTGAACTGGATGCGGCTGAACTGTATGTCCAGCGTTTCGGCGAGCGTTCTTACCATGAGCGTTTTGCCCAGGCCGGGCACGCCCTCGAGCAGAGCGTGCCCGCCGGCCAGCAGGCAGATCATGACCTCATCGATGACGCCGGTGTGCCCGACGATTACCTTGCCCAACTCGGCGGTGACTCTCGAATACTCGGTCTGGAAGGCTTCGATCCTTGGAGCAAACTCAGGTTTTGGCGGTTGGCTGACCATACGTTTATCTTATTGCAACTGGCGCCGGTGGACAACAATAAATCGCCGCGTCTCAAGCGAGAATGCGAGCGAGGAGTAGTTTTTCCGGCGCTTACCGGCGTCCAATTAGTTTGGTTGGCGGGAACCTCAGGGGTAGTATGAGAGTCTAATGTCTGAGATACGGTTAATCGGGATGGACTATTTGAAAGCGGTTGTGATTCTTGGAATTGCCTGTTTATGGGCGCTTGCGACGTCGTCGGCGGCGGGGGGGATCTACGATCGCAATTGGCCTTCGGCCGGCCTGGTGTCCAGGTGGTCGGGCGAAGGTAACGCCAGGGACTCGATGGGCAGGCATCATGGCAGGGTTGTCGGGGCGGTCAAGTATGTCAAGGGCGTCTCCGGGCAGGCGTTTAGTCTGGACGGCAGGGCGTATATCGATATGGGCAACCCCGCGGGATTGCGGATCACGGGCAATCAGACCGTTGCGCTGTGGTTGAAACCAGCGAGGCTTGGTCTCCGACAGAATCTGCTCGCCAAGGCCGTTGGCGGGGAAGGGGTGTTTAATCTCGAACCGACTGGTAGGGTGAATTACTACTATGGTATAAGCGGGGGCAGGAACAACCCCTACGACAACATAACTGCCGGGGCGAACGTCAAGGTTGGCAAGTGGACGCACATTGTGTTGGTTAGGGATTTCAAAGCCCGCAAGTTGCGATGGTACATCAACGGCGTGCTGAAGAGTGAGAAGGTTCCCAAGTTTGCCGTCGCCAAGGCGTCAAACCATTCGCTATACATCGGTAAGGGTTACGTTGAGAACTACAGTGGCCTGATCGATGAGGTGTGCATCTGGAACCGTGCATTGACTGCGGAGGAGATTGGCGCCGTGGCTTCGGCTGGTCAGTTGGTCGCTCCGGTAGTTTTGCGGAATCCAAAGTTGGACAGCGTTCGCCTTTTTGACGGCAGCATATTGCTCGGGACGATCGAGAATCAGGACTGGTCGATTACGACGGTGTACGGAAAGTTCAATATTCCCGTGGCCCGAGTTGTGGGGTTCTTATCGAAGGTCGCCGCCCGTGCGTCGGTCAGCCAGCCTGCTTCACCGGATGTGCGGGTGGTTCTGATTGACGGGCATGTGTTGGCCGGTCGGCTTTCGGCGCCGCTTGTACGGTTGAAGCTGCCGGACGGACAGATGCTGAAGATTCCCGTCGCCCAGATAAAGCAGTGCGGTTATCGCATCGCCCCGGAAAAGCCCGCCGGCGTGGGCGAGGCCCGCAAGGCCGACAAGAAATTCCCCTCTACGGCCGTGCTTCGCAGCGGCGATCACCTGGCCTGGGACAGTTCCGATATGACAATACGATTCAAGTCAGTCTGTGGGATGCTGGATATCCAGTCGGAGGCGATTGCGACAATCGCTGCGATTAAAGGCGGTATGTGGCGCGTGAATCTGAAGGACCACTCGTTGATTCTGGGGACCCCGGCGTCAGCGGAACTGAAGTTGAAGCTCAAACTCGGCAAGGAGATAAGCGTCCCACGCTGCAACATAACATTTCTGACCATGTCGAGTACTGTTGCCAAACCGACCAATGCGACTACGATGTTGCTGCGCAGCGGTGACCGCCTCGTGGGCAAACTGCACGATAAACAACTGGCCGTTCGAACCGACTACGGTTTGGTGGATATTCCGATGGCGGACATCTGGACGATTCGCCGGCTGGCAGACGGTAAAACGGAATTGACCATGCAGAAATCGACGGTCCTGCGAGGCAAGCTCAAGGCCGGGTCTCTGGCGATGGTCCTTGGTTCGGGAGTAAAATTCAACGTTACCGTCGACCAGATTGACTCAATTACATTTACGCGCAAGCTGCCGGCGGAGGTCGTCGGGAAGATCGAAGCTCTCATCAAGGAGTTGGGCGATCCGTCAGCAGCGAAACGCAAGGCGGCCTCGCAGAAGCTGATAGCGATGGGGAAGGATACACTCATCGTGCTGAAGCGTCATAGCAACAGCCCCAGCCCGGCGGTCAGCAAGGGCGTCAAGGAAGTGATCGACACGCTCGAAGGCAGAGTCAAACCCGAGAGCCCGAGGTCGTTGACACCAATCGCCCCGACCCTTTAGTGTGACTGGCCGGATCAGCCCCCGCCTGACGAGTTCGGCCATCAGTTTGTGCGCCTCGACATTTGAACTTTTGCGTGACCGCCAATGGGCGTTATGCCGATGAAACCAGTGTAAACACTTTACCTGGATATAGTTCAAGGAGAGCGAAATGATCGTAGGCGCACCGCGAGAGACCAAGCCCGACGAATACCGCGTGGGAATCATGCCCGTTGGCGCTGAATTACTGATTGCTGACGGACACAGCGTGCTGGTGGAGTCCGGCGCCGGATGCGGAAGCGGTTTCGACGATTCGGAGTACACCAGCGTCGGCGCAGAAATCGTCGACACCGCCGGGGAACTATTCAGGCGCTCCGAGATGCTGGTGAAGGTAAAAGAGCCTCAATCGTTCGAGATTGAAATGCTGCAAGATGGGCAGGTGGTCTTTACGTACTTCCATTTCGCCTCTTCGATCGATCTGACGAGGGCATGCCTGTCGGCGGGGATCGAGGCGGTGGCGTACGAAACTCTGCAGGATGCATCCGGTCGCCTTCCGCTGCTTACGCCCATGAGCGAAGTGGCGGGCAAGATGGCCGTCCAGGAAGGCGCCAAATGCCTCGAAAAACCGATGATGGGCAGGGGGATCCTGCTGGGCGGCGTGCCGGGCGTAAAACCTGCTACGGTTCTCGTCCTTGGCGCCGGCGTGGTGGGCTCCAATGCCGCCCGAATGGCTGCGGGCTTCGGCGCCAACGTCGTACTGATGGACATAAACCTCGATCGCCTGCGATACATGTCTGAGGTCATGCCCGCCAATGTTACGACTATCCATTGCGATCCGCACTCGGTCGCCGAGTATTCCTCCACAGCGGATCTCGTGATAGGCGCCGTTCTGATCCCCGGCGCCCTGGCGCCCAGGCTGCTGACCGCCCAAATGGTGTCCGGGATGAAACCCGGTTCGGTTATCGTCGACGTGTGCATCGACCAGGGCGGGTGTGTCGAGACATCCCGCCCGACCACGCACGGCGATCCGACGTTTGTCGTCGACGGCGTGGTGCATTACTGCGTGGGCAACATGCCCGGCGCCGTGGGGCGAACGTCAAGCCAGGCGCTCTGCAACGCCACCCTGCCGTACGCCCGCCAACTGGCCGCTCTCGGCGTCGACGACTTCGCCGCCCAAAGTCCCGGACACGCCGAAGCGATCAACATGCGGCGGGGGGAGCTGCTTAACGCGGCGGTGGGCGAAGCGTTTGACGGCGAGCTGGGCTGACCGTTTTTCCGCTTGACCGACGGGGGGGGAGCGGGGTATCATAAAGTTTTGGCATCGAGAGCGCGTTAGGGTACTGGCCCTGAGATCGCGCGGCAACCTGTTGCGAGTTTCACGACTGCAATAAGGTGCCAACTCCAGCCCGAAAGGGACTGATGTGGTTCGAGCGGTCGAGGGAGTCGATCCCGCGGCGGCGTCGAGCAATGTAAGAACTCTCGGCCGTATGTCGACACGTTTTTGCTCCGCGACCACACCAGACTACAATGATTACGGTTGCATATTATGAGCACAGGCGACAATAGTTTTGAAAGCAGCGATACCGGGCGATCCGGAGCGCCCCTGAAGTACGCTCAGTCCGTGACGTTTGAAGACCCGGTCGAACTGGACCGCGGCGGGACTTTGCCCGAAGTGACGGTGGTCTGCGAGACGTACGGGAAGCTTAACGCCGCCGGCGACAACGCCGTATGGATATGTCACGCCCTTTCGGGCGACTCCCACGTCGCGGCGCACGACGATACCGACGATCCCGGTTGGTGGGATATCGCCGTCGGTCCCGGAAAGGCGATTGATACCGACAAGTACTTTGTGATCTGCCCGAACATTCTCGGCGGCTGCCGCGGAACTACCGGGCCTAACAGCATCAATCCGAAAACGGGCAGGCCCTACGGGCAGGATTTCCCGACTATCACCGTAAACGATATGGTTGACGTCCAGCTGCGTCTCCTGGACCATCTTGGGATCGACAAGCTTCTGGCTGTCATCGGCGGGTCTCTGGGCGGTCAGCAGGCGCTCTGCTGGGCGGTGAGATATCCCGACCGGGTGAGGGGCATAATCCCGATCGCCACGTCGGCGAGGCTGTCGAGCCAGGGCATGGCGTTTAACGTCGTCGGGCGAAACGCCATCAGGCGCGACCCGGATTTCCACGACGGGCAGTACTACGATCATCCCGCCGGTCCGCGAGTCGGGCTGGCGCTGGCGAGGATGATCGGGCACATAACTTATCTGTCGAAGGAATCGATGCACGAAAAGTTCAGCGCGACTCGAACCCAGCCGCGACATCTCGAAACCGAATTCGAGCGGCAGTTTTCGGTGGGTTCGTATCTCGGTTTCAAGGGCGCCGAGTTTGTCGAGCGGTTCGACGCCAACAGCTACGTTACGCTGTCAATGGCGATGGACCTGTTCGACCTGGGCGCCGCGGTCGACGATCTGGTGGACTTGTTCAAGGACAACCCCTGCCGGTGGCTGGTGATCAGCTTTACAAGCGATTGGCTTTTCCCGCCGAAAGAATCGCGGGATATCGTCGAAGCGCTGGTCCGCACCGACAGACCGGTGAGCTACTGTAATGTCGTCACGGACTGCGGGCACGATGCGTTCCTCTTGCCCGTGGACCTCGATAGCTACGGTCAGATGACCGAGTCGTTCCTGGCGACACTGGCTGGTGATACCGCTCGTCGCGAGTCCGGAGGCGACCGGGCGGCGGGGGGCTTGCGGCCGAATATCTTCCATCCCGCCAATCCGCAGCGTCTCGATTACGACGTTATTCTGGACCTGATCGCCCCCGGCGCCTCGGTGCTGGATCTGGCGTGCGGAAATGGCGACTTGCTCGTGGAACTCGCCGAGCGAGGCCACAACAGGACGCTCGGTATCGAAATTCACCAGGCCGACGTTATCATGTGCGTGGACAAGGGCCTCGATGTGGTCCAGGGGGACTTGAATGACGGATTGGTAACCTTTTGCGACAAGCAGTTCGACTGCATAGTCCTCTCGCGGGCCCTGATGGAGATCAAGGACGTTAAAGGTGTGCTCGAGGGCATGCTGCGGGTCGGAAGGAAATGCATAGTCAGCTTCCCCAACTTCGGATATTACAAGCTTCGCGATATGCTGTCGAGCGAGGGCAAGGCCCCCGAAGCCGGAGTGCTGCACTACAAATGGTACAATACGCCCAATATCCGCGTGCTGACCATCAAGGACTTCGAAGAATTCTGCGCTGAACTCGGCGCCGCCATTCACCATTCGCTGGCGCTGGATACCGAGAAGTCCGCCGTGGTGTCCGGGGACGTCAACCTCAACGCCGACCTGGCGATCTACGTCATCAGCAGATAGTTGATTTTACGCCGAGGGACGGGTATTTTCTTTCTCCATGCGGGCGATCACATACGACATTAAACCTCTCGGATGGGCGACCTGCCTCTGGTTGAAACGCCTCTGGCGGGGGTGTCTGCTGACGGGTCTGAACGGACTGAGAGCAGGCGAAATCGACACGCCCGAATTGCCCGGCGACGACTGGGTGCTCGTCGAAACGCTGCTGGGCGGTATTTGCGGGACGGATCTGTCGCTGCTGGCGCAGTCCCAACCGCCCAACTCGATTCTCCAGGGCTTCAGCTCCATGCCGATGGTCCTGGGGCACGAGAACGTCGCGGTGGTTCGCGAGGTTGGCCCGGATGCCGATAGCTCCTGGGTGGGGCGGCGAGTTTGCGTCGAGCCTACTCTCGCCTGCAAGGCGCGAGGCATAGACCCGCCTTGCGGGAGCTGTCGCGACGGGCGGTTCGGCACGTGCGAGCATTTCTGCGGTGATGTCGAGGGACGCTATTCTCTGCCCGCGGGTACGAGCATCGGATATAACAACCGCACCGGAGGGTCGTTCGGGCAGTACTTTGTGGCGCACGAATCGCAACTGGTGGGCGTGCCCGATGGGCTGTCAGACGAACAGGCCGTATTGACCGACCCGATTGCGTGCGGTCTGCATGGGGTTTTGCGGGCCGACCTGTCGGAGGCGAAGAAAGTGTTGGTATACGGCAGCGGGGTGATGGGGCTGGGGATAATCGCCTCGCTGCGTGCGGTCGGTTTTGACGGGCACATCGATGCGCTGGACCGGCATGAATACCTGGGCGAAGTAGCGCGGGGGTTTGGCGCCGACGATTTCTTCCGACTCGGATCTCGCAAGTCCGAAAGGTTCGACCGGATCGCCCGGCGCACGGGCGGTACGGTCCAGCAGGTGAGATTTGGCAACTACATGCTTTCGGGCGGATACGACCTGGTGTTCGATTGCGTTGGCAGCGCCGGGGCCGTAAACGAATGCCTCAAGTGGACGCGATCGGGCGGGCAGGTGCTGTTTGTCGGTACGGGGCATGGCGGGGCGGTTGACCTGACGCCGGTCTGGTTCACCGAGTTGCAGATCAAGGGCGTTTACGGGCGCGGGATCGAACAGTTCAACGGTAAACCGGTCGCCACGTACGAACTGGTCCACGACCTGATGCTCAGCGGAAGGCTGGATGTGGAGAAGATGCTGACGCACAAGTTTTCGCCCGACGAATATCGCCAGGCGCTGACGACCGCGGCGGGCAAGTCGGCTCACAATGCAATAAAAGTCGCATTCGACTTTCGCCAATGAGCTTTTAGCTTTTAGCTATCAGCTATCAGCTTTTAGCTATCAGCTACAACGAGGCCTGACGACAACGACTAACGACAGGGGGGCCGTCGTTCGCCGTTTTCCGTTGTCGTTGCCTTAGCTGATAGCTAAGAGCTGATAGCTGGTAGCTGACGCGCTGCCTGTTGACGCCGGGCGTGCTGATGTCGTAGTATCCGTTAATCGTGCGGGCGCCGGAGCGCCCCGCAGAACAGGCAGGCAAAAACGCGACGTGCCTTAAGGATCTGAAATGGCCAAAAAGAGACCGACAGCAGGCGTGGTGATGGGCAGCGACAGCGACCTTGAGACCATGAAGCGCTGCCTGAAGCAGCTCGATGAATTCGGTATCGCTTACGAGGTGCGCATTATCTCGGCGCACCGCACGCCCGATATCGCACACGAATACGCTGCCACGGCGATCCAGCGCGGATTGAAAGTGATAATAGCCGCAGCCGGAATGAGCGCCGCCCTCGGCGGTGTTCTGGCGGCCAACACCACGCTGCCGATAGTCGGCGTGCCGATGGCTTCGGGACCGCTTGTAGGCGTCGATGCGGCGTTGAGCACCATGCAGATGCCTCCCGGCGTTCCAGTTGCGTGCATGAGTATCGGCGGCGCCGGTGCGACGAATGCGGCGATCTATGCCGCGCAGATACTGGCTGTTTCCGACAAGAAGCTTGCGGGAAAGCTCTCGCGGTTCAAGAAGTCCCAGGCGCGAAAGGTCGCCAAAAAGGACGCCGAACTGAGAAAGAGCCTCTGAGACCGCTCGATAAATAGGTGGCTGTCCCTAATTAATCCATTGTGTACAAGACAGTTAGCTGCGCAACGCCGCGCGAAAACAAGAAATATTGAAAAAAGTACTGAAAAAAACGCCTTCAGATTTGCCTGGTGAAAATTTGAATCGTAAGTTATAATAGGAGTAGGAAATATTCCGGTTGCAGCCCATGCGAGGGCGGTTGTTTGATGTGCTAAAAGGAGACGGGGTGATGAAGACTTTACTGACACTGACGATTTTGACGGCTACGTTTCTTTTCGGATATAACCTCGGCAGGTCCCCCGGCAGCCCCGATGTTGTCGGTTGGCTTAGGGATACCTCCAGCAAGGCCTACGTCGTCGGTAAGGACGTGGTAGCGGCCGTTTCCGAAAAATCCAAGAGCATGATGGGCTCTGAGGAATCCTCCCAGTAAGCCCTTTACCTCGTAGGCGGGGGTCTTGTGGCTCCCTGAATTAAACAACCGTACATTTGTGCGGTTGTTTTTTTTGTCGAAAAGGGGTCTAATCTCGCCCGGTGCATACGCCGGATATCCTTCCGCCGCATGAAACGCCCAGGGACGCTTTTTTATGATCTTCCAGAAGAGCATTACTGTTTCGACCAGCGGTCATGGAGATATCCACGACCTCACTGACGAAGTTGAGCGCATTGTTGCCGATTCGGGCATTTCCACCGGCACGGTCCACGTGTTTAACGTGGGATCGACAGGTGCGATCGGGACTATCGAGTTCGAGCCGGGCCTCGGACGCGACCTGCCCGAAATTCTTGACAAGTTGATTCCACCGCGAAAGGATTACGGCCACGAGGAAATGTGGCATGATGGGAATGGACATTCGCACCTGCAGGCGACCTGGTTAGGTCCGTCACTTACCGTGCCCGTTTCAGGCGGTCAGATAGCAGTGGGCAGGTGGCAGCAGATATTCCTGCTGGAGTGCGACATAAAACCTCGCAATCGCAGCGTTGTGGTGACCGTCAGCGGTGAGTAGAGACTCAGGGAAGTTGAGCCGGAAACGCATGCCCCAAGATACGCACAAGCTTACGAGATTGGCTGACGATGCTTTGCTTGCGCCATATATGGATATTATCCGGCGGCGTTCGGACCAGGCCGTCCGTATCGAGCAGCAGTTGACCGGCGCCGGCGGCGACCTGGCGGACTTCGCCCGCGGGCACGAACATTTCGGAATGCACAGAGCCGGCGGCGGATGGATCTTCAGAGAATGGGCTCCCGGCGCCGAGGCCGTTTTCCTGATCGGCGACCTGTCGGCATGGAGTGAGTCCGAGGAGTTCCGCCTGTATCCGTCTGGGGGCGAGGGGCAGTGGGAAGTATCCCTGAGCGATCATGTGTTGAGGCATGGGGGGCTTTACCGTCTGAAGGTCCATCACGGCGGGCGGCAGCTCGATCGGATACCCGCCTGGGCGCGGCGCGTTGTCCAGGACGAATCGACCAAGATATTCAACGCACAACACTGGGCGCCGGAAGATGGCTTCGCGTGGCGGTATGAGTCGCCGGAGCGTCCGGAGTTCCCGCTGGTCTATGAAGCTCACGTCGGTATGGCCCAGGAGTTGTGGCGGGTTGGCACGTACGATGAGTTCCGGGCGAACATCCTTCCGCGGATCGCCCGGGCGGGATACAACACGGTGCAGTTGATGGCGGTCATGGAACATCCGTACTACGGATCGTTTGGTTATCAGGTTTCGAGTTTCTTTGCCGCTTCGTCGCGATTCGGAACCCCGGATGATCTCAAGGCCCTCATCGACGCTGCCCACGGGATGGGGCTTAGGGTCATAATGGACCTGGTGCATTCTCACACGGCCGGTAACGAGGTCGAAGGCATATCGCGATTCGACGGGACCGAGCACCAGTACTGCCACGCCGGCGCGCGAGGCCGCCACGAGGCATGGGGCTCGCGATGCTTCGATTACGGGAAACCGGAAGTGCTGCACTTTCTGCTGTCGAACTGCCGCTTCTGGTTGGAGGAGTACCACGTTGACGGGTTCAGGTTCGACGGCGTCACGTCGATGCTCTACCTGGACCACGGTATGGGCAGGGCGTTTATGGGGTACGATGCGTACTTCGGTGACGACGTGGACGCCGACGCGATTGTCTACCTGACGCTCGCCAACAAGCTGATCCACGCGCTGAGGCCCGATGCAATCACCATAGCTGAAGATGTGAGTGGAATGCCGGGCCTGGGCACGCCTATAGCCGATGGCGGATGCGGATTCGATTATCGCCTGGCGATGGGCGTTCCGGACCACTGGTTCAAGATCGTCAAGAAGCTGCCCGATGAGCATTGGGACCCGGGCAGGCTTTGGGGCGAACTGACCAATCGCCGGAGCGACGAGCGATCGATAACCTACGTCGAATCACACGATCAGTCCATCGTCGGGGACAAGACGATGCTCTTCGAATTGCTCGACACGCATATGTACACGAATATGGGCATCGATGATGAGCACATGTCGATTGTTCGCGGTATTGCACTGCACAAAATGATGCGACTGGCCACTCTCGCCACCGGCGGCGACGGGTACCTGAACTTCATGGGCAACGAGTTCGGGCATCCCGAATGGATCGACTTCCCGCGTGAGGGCAATAACTGGTCGTATCATTACGCCCGGAGACAGTGGAGCCTGCGGGATTCGGACGACCTGAAATACCATTTCCTGGCCGATTTCGATATCGCAATGCTCGAAGCAATCGCTTCGCGGCGAGACGTTACTTCCGCCAGCCCCGAGCATCTGCTGGACCATTTTGACGATAAGATCCTGGCGTTTCGCCGCGGACCGCTGGTGCTCGCGTTCAACTTCCATCCGACCGGTTCGGTGGTCGATTATGCTCTCGATGTCGCCCCCGGCGAGTACCGCCTCGTGCTGGACACCGACGAACCGCGCTTCGGCGGGCAGGGGCGCCTCCAGGCCGATCAACGCTACTTCACAACACCGTCCGCCGCAGGCGACATCCACTGCCTGAGATTCTACCTCCCATGCCGCACCGCACTGGTAATGGAAAAGGAGAATAGATTGTGAACAGGTACATGTTGGGTATCGTTTTGCTGTTGAGTGTCCCGCTTCACGCCGCCGGGCCCCGGATTGAACCCCTGTTTCAAACGGTCGATCTGGACGTTGGGCAGTCCGCGAATGTCAAGCTGAGCAACGGTAAAACCGTTGCAGTCAAGCTGCTCGGCCTGAAAGAACATCGTTGTGAGATTCGCAGTGCGGTGCGCCGGGCTGTGGTGACCGTCGAGATTGACTCCAGGCGGGCCGAACTGGTCTGTGCAACGTACAACCTCCCCAAAACTGTGGGCGAGGTGCAGATCGATTGTCCCGTGACACGCGGATACTGCACCAGCCTGAACCGGAAGATCAACGTCTGGGCGATGGACAAAGATGTTCGCCTCCGTATCTGGGCGGCCGGGTCGCCATGGATCCGACCGGGCACGTTTGCGTATCCGGTGAACCAGCGGTGGTTCGCTTCCGACACGCAAATGGCTAACGATCCGTGTTACGTCAATGCCTGCGACACACCGGGCAAGAAGAGTGTCTACTATCATTACGGGCTGGATTTCGGCGGGGCCGAGGGGCTTGTCAGTGTTCTCGCCGCCACCGATGGCGTGGTAGTCTCCAGAGGCGGCAAGACGGTTTCGGGTAAGCATCCGCCGCAGGTATCGGCCCGCTACGACGTTGTCTGCGTTCGCGACGATCGGGGATGGTACTATCGCTACAGCCACCTTATGCGGATCGACGATTCCCTGCAACTCGGGCAGCGAGTGAAGATGGGCGGGAAAATCGGTACGCTGGGGAAAGCCGGCGGCAGCGGGGGGTGGTCGCACCTGCATTTCGACATTGTCACGCCCCAGCCATCGGGGCGATACGGTATCACCGACGGATACGCGTTTATCTTCGAAGCCTATCGCCGCCAGTACAGCCCGAAGATGATAGCCGTCGCCCGCCCGCATCTGGTGGCATGGGCGGGCGAGGCGGTAACTCTCGACGCGACTCGCTCGTGGCATGCGGCGGGCGCCGGGCACATTGCCCGCTATGAATGGACCCTGAGCGACGGCTCGACCTCAAAGGGCGCCACCGTGCGTCACAAATACGACAAGCCCGGGCACTACAGCGAGATCCTGAAAATCACCGATGACGCCGGGTGCGTTGACTACGATTTTGCGGTCGTGCAGGTGTTCGACAAGTCCAAACCGCTGCCGGTACCGCCGGCGATCCATGCGGCGTGCTGGCCGACAATGGGCGTCAAAGTCGGCGATGAGGTCACGTTCAAGGTCCGATCGTTCGCCATCAAACCCGATGAAGGCCGCGAAACCTGGGATTTCGGCGATGGGACCAAGGCGGTCTATACACGATCGGACGGTAACGTCAAGAAGCTCGCCAGGGACGGATATGCGATCACGAAACATCGCTACGCGAAAGCGGGGCACTTCATCATCACCGTCTGGCGCACCAACGATCGCGGTCAGAAAGCCACCTGCCGTCTCCACCTTGCGGTCGAACCGGCGAAATCAAAAGGCGAGCGCTGAGTTGTTTTTGCTCGGAAATCGCCTGGAGCCACAACTAATCAGGAATCGCCGAGTTTCTTGAGTTTGCGCCCCCAGATCGTCAGCCAGATGGTCACCATGACCAGAATGAACAGGATCATCTTGAAGACGGCCATGAATATCAGCATCAGCCAGTGAACCTGGTCCCACGTTGTCCCGCCTCCCCAGAGAACGAGTAACCACGCGGGGCGAGCATGCTGCAGGCCCAGATATGCAAACCATGCCAGCGTCATCCAGACCGCGGCGATGA
Source organism: Phycisphaerae bacterium (assembly GCA_016782885.1). Lineage (GTDB taxonomy): Bacteria > Planctomycetota > Phycisphaerae > SM23-33 > SM23-33 > BS750m-G57. The sequence goes on from JADHXQ010000049.1 coordinate 23,388, forward strand.
TAATCGTATACCAACCCGCGGCGGCGGACGTTTGAACGCGTTCTGTGAATGTCCTGGTCATTTTTTTCTCCTGCTGCGCGACTCATCGGCAGATATCGCGTTGTCTCTTGAAGGAAACAGTTCCACGGTGAGTGACCTCTTTGGGGGCTCATCAACGCCGCAAGAATCAGAAGGCTTGCTGCATAATCTTCTGACGGACGGGGCCCTTCGACGAGCTCAGGACAAGCTACCATATGCCGGCCCTACCGGGTCTGATCGCATAACGCCGAGTACGGGCAGTAGGTGCAGTGGTCCGATTGGACTCGCTCGAATTCGTTTGTGCGGCGGGCGATTATCAGTTTCTCGGTGAGCGCGGTCATGCGGTCGCGGGCGGTTTGCAGTGCGGACGGGTCGATCGGGAACGTGTGCTCGCGGGCGGGGCGGAGGAAGTAGAGCGAGGCGTCGGCGATCGGCTGGTTGAAGTGCCTTCCGGCCGCAATTGAGTAGGCGAGCATCTGGAGTTCGTAGTTTCCGGCGCGCCGGGCGATCTCGTCTCCGGACACGCGGTCTGACTTGTAGTCGACCACGTGCCAGTTTCCCCGGTCATCGCAATAGAGCAGATCGATCTGCCCGCGGAGTGTAAGCTGCCCTGCCGTCAGCACGAAGTCCAGTTCGCGGTAGATATGTCTGGCAGACGCGAGGCGCCCCCAGAGATCGTGCTGGGAGAATCGTGAGATCATCTCGCCCAGTTCGCCGGCAAGTTCGCCCGGGTTTACCGCGTCATCGAGGTCCATCTCCCATACGACCCGTGCAATGAGGTCCTCATTTGCCTGCGGATCGGCGAAGTCAAGCAGTTCCATGCACCTGTGATACAGCGTCCCGAGCGTCAGGGCGTCGAGCCGGGCCCCGCCGGTCCGCCGCTGGTCGCTCTTTGAGATCGGTGTCGGTACCGCCAGTTCGTATCGCCAGCGGTACAGTATCGGGCAGTGCGCGAATTCGCTAAGTGCCGTAACCGCCACCTCGACCGAACCGACCGATACGGGCAGGGGACCGATGAGCGGCGGCGGGGCGGTTGTGGGTTTTGTAGCGATCATTGCAGCCGCTAGGTCTCCGGCGCCGGCGGCGTTGGCGATTACCTGGCGGCCCGGGGCTTGTGGGCCTGTCTGACTTTTTGGCGGGTCCGGTTCGATGCAGGCGATTCGAGCTTTGAATTGTCCATCTCCGTAGCTGATGGTCTCGGCGCCTGCGTCGATGGCGTCGGTGACGCCCAGGATACCGTCGATCTGTGCCAGCGGGCTGGTCGAACTGGAGATTTTCGAGTCTTTGCTTCGCATGTTGGCGCCGATTAGGATCAGATGGTCTCGGTGCCTGGTGATCGCGACGTAGAGTTTTCGGATGTCTTCGGCGTCCAGGTCTTCGTTTTCGGCCAGTTTGGCAAGGCGGAACGACAGCGGGTCGATATCCGTGTTGTCAGGGTCGTCCGGATCGGGTTTGATGTTGAGCGTCCATCCCCAATCGGCGCCGCGGTGCAGCAGCCTGCCGACGAATCCGCGCCGAGAGGCATTCAGGTCGGGCATGACGACCACTGGGAATTCGAGCCCCTTGGCTTTGTGGATGGTCATCAGCCTGACGACGTTGTCGCTCTCGCCGGCGACGACGGCCTGCTCGTATCGCGATTCGCTGAGGATCAACTGGTCGGTCCTGGTGATGAAATCTCTCAGGGACATACCGTCGCGGTCCGCTGCCGCGGCGCGGTCGGTGAGTTGGCGGATGTTGCCCACCAGTCGTTTGGCTCCGAACTGCGAAGCGAGCACCGCGAGGTAGCCCGTTTCGTCCAGCAGTTGGGCGAGAAGCTCGTCGATGGCGACGGCGTTCTTGCGCTTCGCTAAACGCTGGATCATGGCGACGGCGAATTGCAGTGCCGCGAACTGATCGCTGGTGAGCCTTCCGTCCAGATCGGCGCCCGCCGGCGATGCGAGTTTGGTCAGGTAGGGACCGCCTTGCAGCGCCTCGGCGATGTGCATCAGCGCGTTGTCGTCGAGTCCGATCAGGCTGCTTCGCAACATGCCGAACAGCGCGATATCGTCCAGCGGGTTGTCGATGACGCGAAGCGCATTGAGGATATCGAAAACTTCCTGCTGCTTGAAGAAGCCCGTGCCCGCGATGACGTAGTAAGGCACGTTATGCTTCTGGAGTTGGCGTTCGTATTCGAGCGAATGCGTCATCCGCGACAGCAGTATCGCCACGTCGCGCGGCTGGACCGCTCGCCATGCTTCCGCGCGAGAATCCCAGACGAGCCTCTCGGCGTTTGAGATCATCTCGGAGATGCGTTGTGCGGTAAGTGCGGCCTGGGCGGTCGTCGCGTCCTCGGCGCTTTTTATGGGCTCTTCGCCATCGGCCAGGAGCATCTCGACCGACTCGCGGGTTGGCGTCTCGCTTCGGTGTGCGGTTATCGGTTCGTAGCTGTCGCCCATGAGCGGATCGAATAGCGCGTTGATGAACGCCACTCCCGCGCTATGCGTTCGGAAGGACAGGTCCAGCGATTCGCTTTGCCCGCGTCCCAGGCGGCTGCACGTGCCCTCGAACTCTTCGACGTCAGCACCTCGGAAGCGGTAAATGCTCTGCTTGGCGTCGCCTACAACAAACGCTTGAGCGTCGCTGGAAACCAGGTTTGCGAGCATCTGTAGTTGGAACGCGTCGGTGTCCTGGCATTCATCGATGAGGAGTTGGTCGATTCCGTCGGCCAGTTGGTCTCGCACGTGCGAGTTCGAGCGGATAAGGCGGTTTGCATGAACGATCAGATCGCTGAAGTCCAGCAGTCCGCGGTTGCGTTTTGAGGCGGTGTAGCGTTGCCCGGCGTCACCGGACAGCGATGTCAGTGCGACCAGAGCCTCGGCGGACCGCCGGTCCATCTCGTTGAGCGTTTCGGCGTATGGCGCATAGAGCGTCAGGATATCTTTGAGCTTCTTGATTCGATGCCGAAGGTCCATGGCGCCTTCTTTGGATCCCCAACCCGCCTTGCCGCCGACACCGCCCACCTTGAGATTGCATGCGAAGGCGAAGTTCTCAGGCGTCCGGGCGGCGGGGTCGGCGATGATCGCGTTGATTACGCCCATGAGTTCTTCGCGTTTGGCAAGCAGCTTGTCGTTGGGATCGTCGCACGGTTCGTCTGTGATACCGCGAGCCAGATCGGCCAGGGCGCCGTCGTCTTCCAGGCGTCCCCAGGCGGCCTGTCTCTCGCGGTCCAGCAGTTCCCGCCAACCTGCAATCACTTGCCCGGCGTCGCGATAGCTTTCGGTATCGAGCAGTTGACGCCGCGAGACGAGCGCCGTGAGCAGTTCGACCACGGTTGGATATGGCAGGTGTTCCAACAGGGATGTAAGTTGCGGATCGTTTGCTTCCGCGGCGGTCAGCACGGACGCATCGCATGCCTCCTCGATCAGTTGGGCCACGAGTAGTTCGTCGGCGCAGAGGGCGAAGTTCGGGTCGATGCCCGCTTCGACAGCGTGTGCTCTCAGCAGGGATGCGCAGAAGCTGTGTATCGTTGAGATTCGCGCTTCGGGCAGTTCGTCGATCCAGCGCCGGAGTCCGGTCCGCCGCGGACCGGTCGCCTCGCGCGCGAGCTCGGTGAGCATCAGGCCGATGCGCCGCGACATTTCGACGGCGGCCTTGTCGGTGAACGTAAGCGCCACCAGGCGCCGCAGCGGCGATGTGTCTTCCTTCGCGCCGGTCAGGAGCCGCGTGTATCTCCGCGCCAAAACGAACGTCTTACCGCAACCGGCGCCGCTGCGAAGCGCCATGCTCTGGTCGGCATGGTCGATAGCCGCCTTCCGCTGGGCGTCTGTGAGTTTCAGTTCGCTCATGTCCGGTCCTCCGGCGGGGCGGCGCCCTTGATTTCAGCGCGGGCCGGTGAGAACTGGCAGATCTGGCGAAACGGACAGTATGACGGGCAGTTGTGGGTCGGATACAGGTCGAACCGCCCCTCGCTCATTGCGGTGACGAAGTCGGCGACGCTCTGCATTGCCGCCTGGTTTACCGCATCGTATCCGCCGAGCTTCGCGATACCGCGATCGGCGGTTTCAGGCGAGAAATCCAGGCACTTTTTGCTTTTTCCCTCTCCGACGCGATGGAATGCTCCCCCTGAGGCTTCGCCTGAGAGTATTTCCGCGGCCGCTGCTGAATAGAGCGGGAGTTGAAGGTTTCTTCCGGTTGCGATATCCGCCGGGGATGGAAGGGCGCCGGTCTTGTAGTCGATGACCAGCAGGCCGCCTGCGCCCTGAAGATCGACGCGGTCGATCTTCCCGCGAAGGCGGATGTCGCCTGCCGCCGTATGCACGATTACCGCCTCGTCGCGGCTCATCGCGTCTGCCGGTTCGCCCGGTCGCTCCTCCATACCGAACGCCAGTTCAAAATGCCCGTAGAGTCCGCCGGGTTTGGCGTTTTTCAGCGACAGGAGGTAACTCCGCATCTGGGAGTGCATTCGGTCTCTTTGTATCCGCCACAGCGCCGGATACGGCGCCGCGGTTTCGAGCGGTTGGGAAAGACCGGTTACCGCGCCCCGCAGCGCCTCGATCATTTCCTCATCGGTTACCTGGTCGGGGCGGACCGGTCCGCCGGCGGCGTCGCGGAGGCGCGTCATCGTGGTGAACAGAACGTTGTGTACGAACTGTCCGCGTGAAGTGGGCTGGAGTATTCGCTCCGGGACGCTCAGCGGTTCGAGGCCCAGTACGTAGCTCGCGAAGTATCGCCACGGGCACTGTCCAAACGAGTTGAGCGAACTGGCCGAGAAAACGACCTGCCCCGGATACCTCCGTTTGAGTTCGGCGGTGAGTTTCGCGTCGTCCAGGCGCCCGTCGAACGCACCGGCGGAGTTTGCCTGCCAGCGCTTGTGCGACGCCCACAGTCCGCCCGCGACGCGCATGAGTTTTTGCGGGTCGCCGCGGGCGACCCACGCCATTGCGGCATCGTCGCAGCCGCGGTCCGGATCGAACCATCCGGCCACCGCGCCGGTAAGAGCGTCCTGGTCGGATGCGATCCGGCCGCTGTCGGGCAGGAATGTTCCAAGCGGTATGTTCCGGTGACGCCCGGCGGACTGCAGGGCTTCGAGACCGCCGATCGGTTCGAGCAGAGATGTCAGGAAGCTGCCCGCCCCGGCCGGACGCCCCGAGGCGTCGCACGTGACATAGCTGAGCGTCAGCGATTCGCCGGCGCGGCTGGCGGCGAGATAGAACAGCAGCATCTCCCTGGAAGCGAGGTCGCCGCGAGAGTCCAGCGCCACGCCGTGGGTGGACCATCGCAACCGCTGGGCCTCGCCGAGCAGGGAACTGTCGGTCAGTTTCGCCGGGAAATGTCCTTCGCCCAGCGCGATCAGGAATACGTGGCTGTATCGCAGAGCCCGCGCATCGAGCACGTCCAGCACGTCGACCAGCGACTCGGCTCGCCGCGGGGGGCAGGCTACTTGCGACAGGGCGCTTCGGAGGCAGGGGCCCGCGGGCAATTCATCCAGTTCGCCGATAACCTGCTCGAGTGCGGCCAGGGCTCGCAGATCGCGCGCGACCAGGGGCGGGTCGTCCAACTGCATCACGACCCGGTCGACCCCCAGCGATCGGGCAATGTCCAGCGGATCGCCGCGGGCTGACTGTATCGCATCGAACAACGCCTCGAGCAGGGCGGCGGCGGAGGCGATACGCCGGGGGGTTACTTCGATCGGGCCGAGTTGAAGGCGACCGGCGGTTTGCGGGTCTTCATCGTCGGGGATGTTTCTGGTCGCCATCCAGGCCAGGCGGTCGGCGGCCTGGGCGTAGGATGATCTGCCTTCCAGGACATTGCCCTGCCGAATGATCAATTCGGCTACTGAAGCGTCGGTCGCGTCGAACTCGCCGAGAGCGTCGGCGCGGAAGTAGCTGTTGGATATGATTCGCAGGATGGCGGTGTGGACGAACTTACCGCCCGCCTCGGAGGTATCCAGCAGAAAGCGGATGACCGGCACGTCGACAAGCCGCCAGGGCGCTTCGGCGACCGGCACGTCGTGGAGGGCGAATACCCGTTCGATTGTCCGTCGGTAGGGTTCGATCGAACGTGCCAGGACCGCGATGCTTCCTCCGCGAGCGCCATCGAGCAGCAGGCGTTTTATTTGGCGGGCGACCGCCGCGATTTCGGCGTCAACGTTTGGAGCGGAAATCACCTCGAGGCGGTCGGGCGGATCGGTTTTCTCGGCATCGAGGTCAAACAGCGTATCGGGCAATCTCCCCGGGCCAGTCGCCCGGGAGGGGTTCGCCGGGGCCTGAATCACAGAAACCCGGTCGCCGAATCGCGTGCGGATCGCGTTCAATGTGCGCCGGGTCCAGAACCACATCCTGTCGCGCCCGTCGTCGTCAAGCGTCAGTGTTATCAGGATGCGGCGGTTCTTGCGGCTTACAAAATCGAGTATCTCCAACTGGGTTGGCGTGAAGTCTGTGAATCCGTCGACGGCAAGTATGCTCACTCCGCCCAGACCGGGCAGGTCGGCGGTTTTGTCGTCCAGGGCTTCCGCCAGGCGATCGCGGGCGAGCCATATCTGCCCCTCGACGTCGAACATGCCATCTGCCCGCAGGCGATTCTGGTAGCACCGGTAGACCTCCAGCAGGTCGCGTTCCTTCGGCGGGCCCGACCTGACGGCCGGGGCAAGCGACCCTGGTTCGATCGCCGCGCGTTTGAGTTCGGCGATCGCCCGGTCCAGCGCGACAACCAGTCCGGGAGTGTCTGCAACCGCTCCGATTGCTTTGAGTTTTCCGCTTGAGAGCAGTTCGCCCACGATCCCCGCCAGAATCAGATGCCTCTGGAAGGGCGAGATTCGCCTGCCCGCCGTTCCACTTGCGGCGAGGATACCCGCGGTAAGGCGGAAGAACGTGTTGACTCGCGCCCCGGCAAGCGCGCCGGTTTCGCTATCGGACAGCAGTCGCCCGCGGAGATGATCCGCCGCCGCGGCGTTGGGCGCCACGAGCATGCACCCCGCGGTCCCGTCGTTCCCGAGGCCGCCGCGGTAGAGATCGAGTGCGGCCGTTGTCTTCCCGCACCCCGCCGGACCGGTCAGGACGATCACGGGCCCGGGAGCATTACCAATCAGTTCCTGAAGCTCGCTGTTTACCATTGAGCGATCGTGAGTCACGGGTTCTATTTGTCGCCTTTGGGCGTCTTTATCGTGATGATCTTGAAATTGCCGATGGTGTTCACGACGTTGAGCATGGCATCGCTGACCCCGTCACCGCTGGCCAGGGCGATATGTCCGGTGTTGAATTCCTTAAGGGCCGAGTCGAGCCCGACCCACTTACCGCCGATAAAAGCGCGGTTCCAGGCGTGCGGTCCGAAGACGTTGCGGTGTTCGGCGAACCCATTGACGTACGCCAGGCCGATGACGACCTGTGCGGGTATACCCACCGCGCGGCAGAGCGAGGCGGTGAGAACGGCGTGTTCGGTGCAGTCGCCCTCGCGGCTTTGGGCTACTTCAAGGGCCGTCGCATACCCGACCGATAGATTCTTGGTCTTGATGTAGCTTCGCACGAATTTTTCGATTCTGGACGCGGCGGTTGCGGCATCCTTGGCGTCGCCGACGGCTTTCCTGGCCAGGTCCTTGATGGTCTTGTGGTCGGACTGGACGTAGCTTGATGGTTTGAGGGCTTCCAGGGCGGTTGGGTCTTTTCCCTTGTAGGGTAGTGGCGCGTTTCTCGGTGCGGGTGTCGGACGGATAGTCAGCGTGGTTGTCTTGTCTTCGGCGGTTTTTACGCTCTGGTTGGCGTCGTCGAGGAATTTGAGTTCCGCCGTGGGCGAGGTTGGTTTTATCGTGTAGACAAGCGTCCCGCCGAGCGCCTCTTTAGTCAGGGCGACGGGGCTCGAGAGGATGACCTTCGAGATCAGGTCGAGCGTTTCGTTGGACGCCATCGCGACTGCCTTGCTGCAGTCGATCAGTTCAATTTTCATACCAAGGGCCGGAACGATCGATTTCAGCGGGATGAACTCGTCGTCAACGTAGGCGGTGGCGTTGATCTTGCCCATCGAACTCTGCATTACGGTTTTGACTTCGGTGAGCATTACCATTCTGCCCAGCAGGTCGACTTTGGTCTTCTTGCCCACGGTGCTCGCGACGGTTCTCGCCGCGAGGGTCGCCGGGTCGAAAACAGTCGAGGTGATGGTAGTTTCGGGTTTCAGCCCGGTTTTGCGTTCGAGGATCATCCGCCCGTGGCTCATCAGTGCGCCTTTGGGCCAGGGCATGACCTTTTCCTCCTTCATGCCCGCCAGATTCCTCACGATCTTGAGCTTACCGTCCTTCCCGATGTCCCCGCGCGTTACGGTCTGTCCCATGGCCCCCATATTGATCGTCAGCGAGAACCCAAGCGGTTTACCGTCGGGCGTTTCGATCTCCAGAACGTCCGTGGCGACAGTAATCGCCATTCCCCCGCGCGACAGGGTCATCGTCATCATGACGTTCGTCAACGCCTTGCCCTTGTCGATCTTGAAGGTCGCCACGGAATGGCCCACCTTCTTTCCGTCCATCATCACCGCCATGTACTGAGTGCGCGGGGGGTGCTGCGAGGCCTTGGCGTTCCCGGCCCATACCGCGATCGTCGAAAGCGTCACACTGAGGAATATCGCCAGGGTCTTTGCGGCAAGATGTTTCATGTGTATTCCCTTTCCACTGAATTACGAACGTGCGTTACCATAGTTTGTACGTCGCACAGGGCGCAGCTTCAAGCGTATTGTGCTCAAGTGTAAAAGTTATCGAGCACCGCAAACCAGTCGCGGGCGTTTTTGACGGCTACAAACGCCATCCGGAGTTTCTTTGGCGTGGGGTGCATTCGCGCGTATTTAATGCCGAATTTCCGCATATTCTTCGTGGCCCGGCGCTCACCGTAGAACAGCTCCGTGCGCCTGAAATGGTCGGCGATGACCTCTTTCTGCTCGGCGAGAGTCGGTACGTACATTTCCCTGCCGTCCGCCAGGTCCCGCCACTGGCGGAAGAACCACGGGTTGCCCAGAGACCCGCGCGCCACGGATACCGCGTCCACGCCGGTCCGGGCGAACATGTCCACCGCGTCCGGGGCGGTCATTATATCGCCCGAACCGATGATGGTCTTCTCGCCGAAGCGCTGTTTGACCGACGCGATGAACTCCCAGTCCGCCGGTCCGGAGTATTTGACCTCCACGCTTCTGGCGTGCAGGCATATGGCGGCCGCTCCGGCGTCGAATGCTCCCTCGGCGATCTGCCAGAATTCATCGTGCTCGCGATTGGACTCGTCGAACGACCGCCTGAGTTTCAGCGTGACGGGCCTTGGTCCGGCCGCCGCGATAACCGCCCGGGTGATCTTGACCGCCAGTCGAGGATCGCTCATGAGATGCCCGCCGCGCCGGCGCCGCAGGGCCTTGCGGACCGGGCAGGCGAAGTTAAGGTCTATCACGTCGAATCCGCGCCGGTCGAGGAGTTCGGCGGCCGCCGCCATCGTCTCCGGTTCATTACCGACGATCTGCCCGGCGATGGGGTGATCGTCGTCGTCGCTGCGAGAGATGTACTGCGGTTTTCGCGGTTTGACCAGGAGGCATCTGTCGAGCATCATTTCCGTGGCGCAGAACGGCGCGCCGAGATCGCGGCAGAGTTGGCGGTAGGGCAGGTCGGAGTATCCCGCCAGCGGCGCCAGCAGCACCGGGAAATCGATTTCGACGTCGCCGATGCGAAAAGTTTTCAGTCCGTCGGGCATTTCTACAGTATGGACTAAGGTTATAGCAGCGGGATTCCGGCTTTGCGGCAGGTGTCGACGACGTGCCGGGGCCAGTGGCTGACCTGGACCTCGCCGATGTGTGCTTTTTCCAGCAGCAGCATGCAGAGGCGGCTCTGTCCGATCCCGCCTCCGACGCTTTGGGGGAGTTTGCCGTCCAGGAGCATTTTGTGCCACGGCAGTTCCGTCCGCTCCATGCACCCGCGAATCTCCAACTGCTTGAGCATGGTCTCGGCGTCGACGCGGATACCCATCGACGACAGCTCGAACGGGATCTCCAGCAGCGGGTTCCAGACGAAGATATCGCCATTGAGGCCCCTGGTCTCGGGCGATGTCCGCGTGGTCCAGTCGTCATAGTCGGGCGCGCGCCCGTCGTGGATCGTACCGTCGGGCAATTCGCCGCCGATGCCGATGATGAACACGGCGCCGTGGGCCTTGCACGCGGCGGTTTCCCGCTGCCACCGGGTTGCATCGGGATACTGGCTCGCCAGTTCCTCAGTGTGGACAAAGGCGATCTCGTCGGGCAGCCAGGTTGTCCGGTTGTGGAACTTTTCGGCCAGTTCGGACTCGGTGTCCTTGATCGCGGCGTAGATGTCCCGCACGACGGTCTTGAGCGTGTCGAGGTTCCGGTCCTCGGGCGTGATGACCCGCTCCCAGTCCCACTGGTCGACGTAGACCGAGTGGATATTGTCGAGATCCTCTTCGTCCGGCCTCAGGGCGTTCATGTCCGTGTAGATGCCCCGACCGACTTCGAACTCGTATCTGTACAGTGCCAGCCGCTTCCACTTGGCCAGCGAATGGACGATCTCGCACAGGGTGTCGCCGTCGGCCCGGACACCGAAAGCTATCGCCCGCTCGGTGCCGTTGAGGTTGTCCTGGACGCCCGAGTCTGACCGAACGAACAGCGGCGCCGTGATCCGGTCGAGCTCCAGACGCCGCGCCAGCGCATGCTCGAAATGGTCCTTGGTGAACTTGATGGCCTGCTCTGTCTTGCAGACGTCCATTGTTGCCTTGTAGCCTTCGGGGACAATCGTGCTCAAACCAGTACTCCTGTAATGAAAGTCGTTGTTACTCTCGCGCGAACCTCGTCTTTACCGCGGTTGAAGCCGAAGCGCCGAGGCACGGAATCAGACCATATCATATAAAAAAGCAAGGTTTTTGAACAGGTTACTGTCCAGGCGTCGAACTATCTTTACCAGCGGTCCGTGCGGAACGGCGATGCGGGCAGGCCTTCTTTGTTCATGAGGTTCGGGGTGGCTTTCTGGGACCATCCGAACCTTACTGCCGCCGGCTTGGCGACCTCGTCGCTGGAAACCACTACCGTCTTGCCGACGATTTTGGCGGCGGCCTTGACGAATTTCTTGTCGTCGCCGGCGATTTCGAACCAGTCCAGATCCTTACCGTCGCGTGCTGCCAAACCGCCGCCGACGTGGTCGAACGTCAACGCGATCGTCTTGCCGACGGCCTTCATAGACTTGTACATCGGCCCGGAGTAGACCAGGTCCTTCTTTTCGTAGCTGGTCGCCAGCGCCCAAAGCGCCAATCGCAGGCCCACATCCTGCTTGTTCGGCGGGTGGATATTGTTCAGCGTGGTGATGTCGGTGATGACGGCCATCCCGGTATTGGGGATCGCAAGCGAGGCGGTCTGGGCCTCCCAGAGTTTCGGCTGCTTGTCGCCGCCGTAGCGGTCGAACGGGGCGAGTTGGACGAATCCAAATGGAAAATCTCCCTGCCCCCAGACCTTCCGCCATCCGCCGATGAGCGCCTTCATCTTCTCGAAATACAACATCCCTTCG
>JADHXQ010000050.1 GCA_016782885.1 Phycisphaerae bacterium
CGCTGGTTGAACAGCGCCCCGTCCCCGAAAGGCGAAACGTTCGAGCAGTACCTGACCAAATGGCACCGCGCCGCACCCGACAAGCACAAACCATTCGTAAAAAAAGTAGCACACCTCTACGGCGTGACGTTAGAGATCAGCAAATAACGCTCGTCCGCTTGCTTCGTATGGAGGAACTTCAGGCCGGACGTGATCGTCTTGCCCTTGCCCGGGGCGAACTTTGGTTTGCCATGGTTGACCGGAGCGGAGATAATATCCGATGTAGCCCTTGAGGTCCTTGTCATGAAGCGTTTTATTCTCTTGTGTGCTGTCGTCGTACTGTCATTGTCCTCCTCCCTCCGCGCGGATTCGGTTGACGACGTGCTCGCTCTTGCCCGCAAGACGTTGGCGTTTGTGGAGAAAAGTGCCAAACGCCCGAAGCTGGCGGCCCGGCTTGTCGCCATCGAGAAACGCTTGGCTTCGGCGCCGGATGGGGGCGGTGAAGTCCTGTCCGATCTGAAGGCATTGCGGCGCCGGATCATCCTGTCGCACCCGCTGCTTGACTTCGAGAAGCTGCTGATCAACAAGCGACCGCCGCCGTTTTCGCTGTACTCGCACATGTGCGATCAATACTACGGCCGCCACAGCAAGTCCGGGCCCGGATTGACGGTCCTGTCGGCGTGGAAAACCGTACCCAAGCCCACCGTATTGCTCGCCGGCAAGCTGCCGATTGGTTCGGTGCTCCATCCGGATCTGTCATTCGACGCAAAAAAAGTCATCTTCGCCTTCTGCGACCACACCGAAGCCAAGCCGGCCGGCGTGAAAATCCCCACCCATCCCACGGTCGTTCGCGGCGGGTTCGTGTACAAAGATATCGGGCAGAGGCGTTTCTTCATCTACGAAGCCACGCTCGACGGGAAAACGGTCCGCCAACTCACCGGCGGCCCGGGCGACCCGATGACCCGCGCCGGGGGACGCCAGACCGTGATGATCGAGGATTTCGATCCGTGCTACCTGCCCGACGGCGGGTTTGCGTTCGTCTCGACGCGCTGCCAGAGCTTCGGGCGATGTCATTGGGGCAGGTACACCCCCGCGTACCTGCTCTACAGGGGCGAGGGCGACGGGAGCGGGATCAGGCAGATATCGTTCGGAGAGGCCAACGAGTGGGACCCCAGCGTCCTGCCCGACGGGCGCCTGGTCTACGCCCGCTGGGACTACATCAACCGCCACAACACGTGGTTCCAAAGCCTCTGGGTCACCCGCCCGGACGGATCGGCCACCGAACACTATTACGGTAACTACTCGGTCAACCCCTGCATGAACTCCGAAGCGCTAGCCGTCCCCGGTTCACACAAGGTCGTCAGCACCGCCACTGCCCATCACTTCATCAGCGCCGGATCGGTCATGCTCATCGACCCCCGCAAAGGCCGCGACGGTATGGAACCGGTCGAGCGGATCACGCCCGAGGTCAAGTTCCCCGAGACCGAAGGATGGGGACTCAAGGGCTGCTACACCACGCCATACCCGTTGAGCGAGGACCTTTACCTGGTTTCCTATTCGCCCGAGATCGTCAACTGGGATCGGCGCAAGGGGCGGTACGGCGGGACCTGGCCCAGCGCCAGCGCCTTCGGTATATACCTGATCGACACCCTCGGCGGGCGCGAGTTGATCTATCGCGACCCGAAGGTCTCGTGCTACGCTCCGATTCCGATCCGCCCGAGGCGCAAGCCTCCGGCCTTGCCTCCGGTCTCGCAGCCCGGATCCGGTCTGAAGACCGGGGTGTTTATGATCCAGGACGTTCACCGCAGCACCGAAAAGATACCCGCCGGAACGATCAAAGCCGTGCGCGTCAATCGCATTCACAGCCAACCGGCTGCCGACAAATCGCTGCTGACCTACGCCAGCAGCCAGGAGATTCTCAAGAGCGTTGTCGGGACGGTCCCGGTAAGTTCCGGCGGGACGGTGGCGTTTCAGGCTCCGGCTTGCGAAACGTTGCAACTCCAGGTCCTCGACGCTGATGGATTGGCGGTCATGACCATGCGTTCCAGCGTATATCTCCAGCCCGGTGAAGTCAGCGCGTGTGTGGGCTGTCACGAATCTCGCAAGGATACGCCAGTGTTACAGGCCATTCCCGGAGGATTGAAGATCCAATCGCTCACGCCTCCGGACGGGCCGAAGTATCCGGGCGGATTGAGCTTCGCCCGAACGGTCCAGCCGGTGCTCGACCGCCACTGCATCTCGTGCCACGGACTAAAAGCCAAGCCCGACGGGAAGCTGTCGCTGATTGGCAGGCGCACGCGATTCAACGCCGCCTACGACGCCCTGATCAAGACCAAAGGGCTGGTCAAGATGGCGATGGGGAACGGGGAAACTCATGCCTCCAAACCGAAAGATTACTTCGCCCACGCCGGAAAGCTCGCGGGCATTCTGCGCGTCGGTAAGCACACCAGGCACATCAAGCTCGATCAGGCCAGTTTCCAGCGGATCGTCGACTGGATGGACCTCAACGTACAGTATTTCGGCGACTACTCGTACAATCGACCAGAACAGCGGTCTTTCGATCTCGAAGGCGTAAAAGCGCTGAAAGCGTACGTCGCCGAACTGTTCGGTGAAAAACTCTCCGCCCAGCCGATCGAAGCGCTGGTCAACGTCGCGCTGCCGACATCAAGCCGCATCCTCAAAGCCCCGCTGGCCCTCAGCGCGGGCGGATGGGGGCAGATCGAGAAAGGCGCCTGGAAGAGCACTGATGCTCCCGGGTATCGAAAGATGCTCAAGCTGGTCGAAGGCGCCATCGCACCGTTGGCGCATAAGGACATAGACGGGACCTGTGGCCGGGAAAAATGCGCCTGCCGAAGCTGCTGGGTTAGAAAACTCCGCACCGCAAGAATCGCCCAAGGCGGAAAGTAACCGCATCCTGACAAGGAGTGATGAGATGAATCGTAGATTAGCGATCGTGATAAATGCATTGTGGCTGGTTGTCGGTGTGGGTGTATCTCCGGCGGCGACCGCTGACCGCGCCCCTGGCGCGATGCGGTGGATATGGTTTCCCGAGGGGAATCCCGCCAGCAGTGCGCCGGCTGGGAAACGGTACTTCCGCGCGTCGTTTGATATCCCCGGCGGCGTGAAGATCAAGAAGGCACGCTTTACGATCACCGTTGATGATGTCGGCGTCTTGTACGTTAATGGTAAGCTCGCGGGCAAGGCCGCCGGCGGATGGAATAAATTCGACACGATCGACGTGACAAAACGCCTCAAGAGCGGTCGGAACGTTCTGGCGGTCGAGGGCGCCAATAGTGGCGTGAACCCGGCGGGCGTTATCGGGCGGCTTGAGATCCGCCCGGTAAAGGGCAAAGCGATTACTGTGGTTACAGACGGCAAGTGGCGGGCGAGCAAGACGGCTCCGTCCGGGTGGAGGGGCGCCAAGTTCGACGATTCCTCCTGGCCCAAGGCCAAGGTGCTCGGACCGCTGAACATCGGAGCCTGGAAGGGGCACGCCGGCTTTGACGGAGCCGGTTCGGTTGTAGACGTCAATCGCGGTCTGGAGCCGGTCAGCAAGGCCGGCGCCCGCAAGATCATCGAGTCCGACTGGATGCACCAGGCCGGAGGTTCGCCGACTCCGGCCCGTTCGCTTCTTGAAATTGGCTGGACGCGCAAACTCGCCAAACGCATCACCGCCGCGGACAAGCAATTGACCTTCAAGACCGAACTGGACGAGTTGAGCAAGCTCGAAACGAAACTCGGCGCCGCTGACGAGGACGATGAGGGCGAGCTTTACTTCGCCGTCCGGCGTATCAAGCGGAAGATCATGCTGTCCAATCCGCTCGTGAATTTCGACAAGCTGCTGCTGCTGGATACTCCCGCCTATGCGGGCGTTCACGAGTCGGCCCACCGCAACGGGTATCACTACGGGAATCGCAGCGGCAGCCGCCTGACAGTGCTCGACGGGATCGGTCCCGACGCCAAAGAGCGCGTCCTGACGGCGCCCGAGGCGGGATACATCATGCGAATGGACCTGTCCTTCGACGCGAAAAAAGTGGTCTTCGGTATGAAACCAATCCTCGGGCGAAGCTTCCATCTGTACGAGGTGGGCGTCGACGGTAAGGGCCTGAAGCAACTGACCAACAGCCCCTACGATGACATGGACCCGATCTACCTGACCGACGGGCGGATCATGTTTTCGACCTCGCGGGGCAACACGTACGTTCGTTGCCTGCCGCCTTCGGCGTCGACCGTGCTTGCCCGCTGCGACGCCGACGGAAAGAACATCTACATCATCTCGCGCAATAACGAGCCGGACTACACGCCCTCGCTCCTGCCGGACGGGCGGGTGCTTTACACGCGATGGGAGTACACCGAGCGGCCGCTCTGGCGGCTGCAGAAACTATGGACGATCAATCCCGACGGTACGGGCTTGTCTGTCTACTGGGGTAACTCCAGCGCGCATCCGGACGTTATGTGGGAGGCCCGTCCGATACCAGGGACCAGCAAGGTGATGTTCGCCGGGGTGGGGCACCATAACGTAATAACCGGCTGCATCGGGATCGTCGATGTGACGCGAGGGCTTGAGTATCCAAACGGTATCACCAAGGTCACCGCCGAACTCCGCTGGCCCGAATCGGGCGACTCGCGCGGACCTAATCCCGTAACCTCGCCGGACTACCACGCGGCCGGGCGGTTCTGGTCGTACAGGTGTCCGTTCCCGCTGGGTCCTGAAGATTTCCTGGTCTCCGCGGCCCGCAGAGCCAACGGTCGATTCGACCTTTACCTGATGGACATCCACGGGAATCGCGAACTGCTTTACGTCGGGCGGAACAATTCGTGGTATGCCCGCCCGCTGCGGGCGAGGCCCAAACCGCTGGCCCGTCCGGACCGGGTGGTTTGGCCAAAAGCGGGCGAGAAGGCCGTCGGTGGAGTACTGTTCAGCTCGAACGTTTACCAGGGCGTCGAAGACCTGCCCAAGGGCATCGCCAAATACCTCCGCGTGATCCAGATGGATGCCAAGACATACAGCTCGGGCTTCAAATCGTGGCGCCATTCGGGACCGGCGATATCGATTATCCAGGAAGACGGCGTGAAGCGCATACTCGGCGACGTGCCGATCGAGGCCGACGGGTCGGTAGCCTTCAAAGTGCCCTCCGGACAGGCGCTGCACTTCCAACTGCTCGACAAGGACCGGCGCTGCATCCAGATCATGCGATCGTTCACCGGCGTGATGCCTGGTGAGATGCGAGGTTGCCTGGGCTGTCACGGACTGAACCACGCAACGCCCCAGGCGCTGACCAATCGCAAGCCGGTTCGCAGGGCGGCCTCTGATCTCACGCCTCCTCCGTGGGGCGCTGACGTGAGCATCAGCTACGAACGGTTCTGCCAGCCGATACTAGACAAGTACTGCGGTAAGTGTCACCAGGGCGACGGTAAAGGGCGCAAGAAGTTTGACATGACGCTGCGCGGCGGTGTGCCCGAGCGGGGTATCACCGATCCGAAAATGCTTCCGTTCAAGGAACCGTACCTCACGCTGGTGGGGCAGGCCTGGGGCGGTCCGCGCCCAGCGGGCAAGGGCGCCGCGCTGGGGTTTGCGGGGTGCCTGAACGTCGAGGGCAATCGCCGGTACGGACCGCTGAAGCCCATGACGATGCTCTCGTCGACCAGCCCGCTGATCAAGCGCGCCATGAGCGGTAAGCACAACAAGGTGAAGATCGAGGGCGACGACCTGCTGCGCCTGATCGCCTGGGTCGACTGCAACTGCGTCTACCGCGGCGACGAAGAGGTCCGCCAGATCCCCGACGCGGGCGAAAGCGTCGCCAGGCGCTTCCCCGTGGCGCCCAAGACCTGCACCGCACCGATAATAAAGAGATTAAACCCGGTAAACGATAATATCCCGACCATCCCGTCGAAGAAAGGCGTTAGGGACTGACCTTCGTCGCCGTTGAGCCCGACGAAGGAGGGTGGCGTGAAAGTAGCCCCGGGTGAGCCGTCAGGCGAGCCCGGGGAATAAGGCTTATATCATATAAAGAGCCCGCCGAACGGCGGGTGATTGACACAAGGCATTGGCCATGAACCCGGGGGGGGCGCATATCAGCGGTGGAAATGCGGGGGGGCAAAGGCTTCGCAAATACGCGTGACTTTTCGGACGCCTTGTGTCAGTCACCCTCCGTTCGGAGGGCTCCGGGTATGGGGGCGTTCGTGTTCCCCGGGCTCGCTTTGCTCACCCGGGGCTACTTTCAAGTCACCCTCCTGCGTCGGGCTTCGCGGCAACGGTGCTCGCGATTATTCGGCTTACTGAGCCTTCTCAAAACCACCGCGGGCGGTGTATACTGATCGCCAGACAGAAAGGCGACAGTATGAAGGTTGTCAGTATATTCAATCACGTTTTGGGTCCGGTGATGCGCGGGCCTTCGAGCAGCCATACGGCCGGTGCGTTTCATATGTCCCAGATGGCGATGTCGCTGCTTGGCGAAAGGCCGGTGCGGGCGGTGTTCTCGTTCGACAGCGACGGTTCCTATGCGGCGACGTATGCGGCGCAGGGCGCCGATCGCGCGTTTGCGATGGGCCTTCTGGATATCCCGCTGACCGATGAACGCTTCTTCAACGCCCTGGGTCTGGCTGCGGGCCGGGGGCTGCAGGTCGAGTTCAACACCACGAAACTCGAAAACCCCGACCACCCGAACAGTGTCGATATCGAACTGTACGGCGCCTGCGGCGCCTCGCTGATGCTGCGTGCCAGATCGATCGGCGGGGGGGCGGTCGAGATCATCCGCGTCGACGGTTGGGATGTATGTATCACCGGCGAGGCCTGGGATGTTCTTGTGGAAGTCGAAGCCGGACATGAAGCTGCGGCTGCCATGACGCTCGATGACGATCTGGTGGCCGAGTTGGAAGTAATCCCCCGCGACGAGCGGATGCTGCTGCGAGCACAGCGGGGCTCGGAACTCTCGGGCGAAGAGTGCGATCGCCTGATCGCTATCGCGGGCGTTGTTGGCGTTCGACAGGTGCGCCCGGTTTATTTCGTCCACACCGGTCAGCCCCTTTTCGCCAGCGCCGCCGGCGCGATCGCCTTGGCTGAGGAGACGGGCAAATCGATGGGGCAGCTCGGTCTGGAGTATGAAGCCGCGTTGCTCGGGTTGTCGACCGGCGAGGTCCTAGCCGAGATGGTGAAGCGATACGAAATAATGGCGCGATCGGCCGACGAGGGGCTCGGACCGGATCCCCCGCCGATGCAACTGCTGACGCCCAGCGCCGGGGCGATCTTCGCCGCCGATGCGGCGGGCAATCTGCCCGGCGGCGGGATTCACCTTCGAGCGGCCGCCAGGGCGATGGCGATCATGCACATCAATGGCGCCATGGGAGTGGTTTGTGCGGCCCCGACGGGCGGGGCGGCGGGGACTTTGCCAGGCGTGATAGTTACCTGCGCCGAGGAGAAGAGGCTCGACGCCGAAGGCGCCGCGATGGCGCTTTTGGCGGCGGGGGCGATCGGAGTGATAGTCGCCACGCGCGCAACGTTTGCAGCCGAAATCGCGGGTTGCCAGGTGGAGATCGGCGCCGCTGGTGCGATGGCGGCTGCCGCGGTTGTCGATATCGCCGGCGGAACGATTTCCCAGGCGATGCACGCGGCTGCGATATCGTTCCAGAACTCCATGGGCTCGGTTTGCGACCTGGTCCAGGGCACGGTCGAGATTCCGTGTCACACGCGCAATGCAGCCGCTGCAGCGGGCGCGTTTGTCTGTGCGGACCTCATCCTCGGCGGATACGCCAACCCCATCGACCTTGACGAAACCATTGACGCGGTCTACGCCAGCGGGAAGATGCTCCCTCCGGAACTGCGATGCACGTCGCTTGGGGGGCTGGCGGTCACGCCGTCGGCGCTGGCGATGAAACGCATAGGAGAAGACTGACTGCAATGCCCCACTCGAAACTTTTTTATCTGTCGTCCGCCGATGTCCGGCGCGCCCTTCCGATGTCCGATGCCGTTGATGCGATGAAGCAGGCGTTCGCTGAACTCTCAGCCGGGCAGGCCATCGTTCCGCAACGGATACACATGCCCCTTCGGCACGCCGGCGGAGACGTTCTGTTCATGCCCGCGGCGGGAATAGACACCGGGCAGATCACCATGAAGATTATCACGCTGTTTGAAGGTAATCATGCCAAGGGCCTGCCATTCATCCAGGCGATTGTTGTTCTGCTTGACGGTGAAGACGGACGTCCGCTTGCAATAATGGACGGAGCTTCGCTCACCGCGATACGCACGGGCGCCGCTTCGGGGGCGGCCACTGACTTGCTCGCTCGCGAAGACGCCGAATCAGTCGCGATTTTTGGAGCCGGAGCCCAGGGGCAAACGCAGCTTGAAGCCGTTTGTGCGGTGCGCCCCATTGTTCGAGCGAGCGTGTTTGACCAGAGCACACTTGCCGCCGTGGAATTCGAGAACGAAATGTCCGAGCGGTTGGGCATACCCGTTACCGCCGCGTCCACCGCGAGCGGGAACCTCGCCGGCGCCGATATCGTCTGCACAGCCACTACTTCCGAAACGCCCGTATTCGACGACGCCGATCTGGCTCCGGGCGTACACATCAACGCTGTCGGTTCATACAAGCCTCACGTGCGGGAGATTCCCGCCGAAACGGTGGTTCGCTCTCGCGTTGTCGTCGACGAGATCAGCGCAATACTCGAAGAAGCCGGCGACCTTCTCATGCCGATGCATGACGGTCTGATCAGCAGGGATCACATACGCGCCGAACTCGGCGAGATTGTCCTGGGCCAAAAGGTCGGACGACATGACGACGCCGAAATTACGTTTTTCAAATCGGTTGGCGTGGCGATTCAGGATCTCGCAGCGGCGGGGCGTATTCTAGCCAACGCACATCGCGACGGATTGGGAATCGAACTGGAGCGATGATGACGAATAGAGTTGACTTTGACATCGCCTGCGGGACAATGGCGAGCGACATTATTCTCCGGTATTGTTAACGTTTTTTCTCGAGGAGTTGGATATGAAGAACGGTTATTGGCAGCGATTGCTTCGGATCAACTTGACGACCCGCACGGTAGAAGTCGAGCCGATCGCGGAAGAAGACCTGAAGGCATTTGTAGGCGGTGCCGGTCTGGGAGCGGAAATCCTCCGCCGCGAAACGCCCGCCAGGCAGGATCCCTACGGTCCGGAAAACCGCCTGATCTTCGCGACGGGCCCGTTCCAGGGACCGCCCGTGCCCGGCGGCGCGAAGTTCAGCGTCGTCGCGGTCTCGCCGGTGACTCACACGTTTGGCGATTCGGCGGCAGGGGCCGCTTGGGGACCGGCGCTCAAGGATGCCGGATATGATGTGCTGCTCTTCGAGGGCGCCGCAGACGCTCCGGTATTCGTATCGATCGAGGACGACAAGGTCGAAATTCACGACGCGGCCGGGATGTGGGGCCTCGACACGTTTGAAACCATAGACGCCGTCCACGAGCAACTCGATAACAGCAAACTCAGCATCGCGTCGATCGGTCCTGCCGGCGAACGCAAAGTCGCCATCGCCTGCATAACGTTTGACAAGCACAGCTTCGCCGGGCGATGCGGGCTCGGCGCCGTCATGGGTTCGAAAAACCTCAAGGCCGTCGCAGTCGGCGGAACGCAGCAAGCCGAACTCCACGATCCCCAACTCGCCGCGACGCTGATCAAGCAGTTCCAGCACGAGATCGCCCAGGTGGTCAGGGGAAACGGTTTCCGCGAGCACGGAACTCCCGGACTCTGCGAAAGCGCCGAAGCGATCGGCGACATGCCGATCAAGTACTGGGATGGCGACGTCTGGCCCGAGGGGGCGAAGAAACTCGGCGGCGTGAGCTATACCAGTTCGCTTCGGGCAAAACCGTATCCCTGCAAATACTGTCCCATCGGATGCCATCGCCAGATCACCATCGAAGAACCGAAAGAGTACGCGATGGAAGGCATCGGCCCGGAATACGAAACGCTGGGGATGATGGGCACTAACCTGCTCATCGACGATCCCAAAGCGGTCGCCGTCGCCAACGAGATCGCCAACCGCCTGGGGATAGATACGATCTCGGCCGGAGCGATGATCGGCTTCGCGATGGAGTGCTTCGAGAAGGGGTGGATAACGCCCGCCCAGGCCGGCGGCCTGGACCTGACCTGGGGAAACCCGGCCGCTCTGATCGGACTGGTCGAGCAGATCGGCAAGCGGGAGGGTTTGGGCGCCATCTTCGCCGATGGTATCCTTCCCGCAGCCGAGGGCATTTCGCCCGAAGCTGTCGAGAGCGTCGTGCATGTAAAGGGCCTGGACCTGCCCGCTCACGATCCGCGGTCGTGCTTCTCGCTGGCGCCGAGTTACGCCACCAGCACTCGAGGCGCCTGCCACTTCCGCGGCCCGTGCGAGGATGTGGAGATGGGCGGGTTCTACATCCCCGAAGCGGATATCACCGAAGAGACCACCACGATGTTCGAGGGGGACAATCAGGGGTTGCTGGCCGGTAAGTGTCAGGATTTGGGATCGCTGGCCAATTCGCTGGTGGTCTGCCTGTTTGTGATCGACGGGGGCGCCTGGGCATTGACGGGCGTAAAGGACCTGTTCAACGCAATCACCGGTTGGGACTTCTCGACCGACGACCTTCTGGCGGCAGGCGAGCGGGGCTTCACATCGCAGCGACTGATCAACATCCGCGACGGATACGACGCCAAGACCGACGTCCTTCCGAAGAAGATGTTCCAGGCCGCCGTAACCGGCGGGCGGGCGGGCAAGGTTCCTCCGCTGGCGGACATGCTGCGGGAATATTACGAAGTTCGCGGATGGGACGCCAATGGCGTGCCCACCGACGAGACACTTGAGGGCCTGGGACTGACCAGGTAACGCCCCGAAAACGGGCAAGAGGAGTATTCTGATGGGCTTTGAAGGTATTATTCCGGCATTGGTGACGCCAATGACCGACGGGGGGGAAGTGGACTACGAAACGCTGTCGAGTTTCGTCAACTACATGATTGAAAGCGGAGTGCATGGTATTGCTCCGTTGGGCAGCACGGGCGAGTATTACGCGCTGAACGACCAGGAGCGCCGGGGCGTGACGGCCGCGGTGATCGAAGCCGCCGCCGGGCGCGTGCCCGTTGTCGTGGGCACGAACGGAGGCAGCACGCGCGAGATTGTCAAATACTCGCAGCAGGCGCAGTCGCAGGGCGCCGCGGGCCTCCTGCTGGCCGCTCCGTACTACTCCCTGCCGACCCCCGGAGAACTCGTAGAACATTTCCGCGTGATAGACAGCGAAATCGACATCCCCATCATGCTCTATAACTACCCCGGGCGAACCGGTGTGGACATGACGCCCGACATCGTCGGACAACTTGCCGAACTGGACAACGTGCAGTATGTCAAGGAGAGCACCGGCGATCTGACGCGAGTCAGCGAGATCATCCGCCGCTTTGGCGACAAGATAACCGTCTTCTGCGGCTGTGACACGCTGGCGCTGGAGAGCTTCTTCATGGGCGCCGCCGGTTGGGTCAGCGGAGTTTTCAACGTCCTGCCCGCCGAGAGCGCCAGGCTGTTCGATCTGGCGGTAAAGAGCGACGACCTGCCCGCCGCACGTGAGCTTTACTACAGGCTCCTGCCCGTCCTTGGGCTGATGGAAGGCGGGGGCAAGTACACGCAGTTCGTCAAGGCCGCCTGCGAGCTGATGGGCCATCCCGCAGGCCCGCCGCGCCAGCCGCTGATGGCCCCCGACGCCGGGGAAATAGCACAACTGGCTGAGGCACTCCGTCCGTTTGCCGGATGAGGGGTTTTGTCTTTGCCTATGGGCGGAAGGGGGGTATGCTTATGGGGGAAGTATGCGAAATCGATTTTCTCCAACAACAGGAGACTCACCATGCCGGATAAAGCAAAAGTCACACGTCGCGGTTTCATGAAGAAAGCGGCGGTTGCCGCCGCGGTTCCGATGTTCGTTAACTCCAGGGCGTTCGGCGCCAACGACCGGATCACGATGGGATGCATCGGGATGGGCGGTCGGGGAACCGGAGACATGGGCGGCTTCCTGGGTTCGAGCAATGTCCAGGTCGTCGCCGTCTGCGACGTTGTCAAGGCACACTGCGATAGAGCCAAGGGCAATGTCGACGGGCGGTACAAGTCCAAGGACTGCAAGACCTACGTCGACTTCCGGGAGATCACCGGCCGCGGCGACATAGAGGCCGTAATGATCGGTACGCCGGATCACTGGCACGCGGCGATTTCCATCGAGGCGATGAAAAACGGCAAGGACGTCTTCTGCGAGAAGCCCGAGACGCTGACGGTCCGCCAGGGACGCGCCATGGTCAAAATCGCACGGCGGTACGGGCGGGTATTCTCCGGCGGCAGCCAGCGGGTATGGGGCGACTATAACTGGTTCCACAAGATGGTCCAGGGCGGGGCGATCGGCGAGGTCAAAGAGGCGTGGGTTGACGTCTGGGGTCCGTCGGGACCGTGTCTGCTTCCGCCGGTTGCGACTCCGGCCGGCGTCGACTGGGACATGTGGCTTGGACCGGCGCCGAAGCGACCGTTCCATCCGCAGTTGATTCGCGGCGGTTTCCGCCCGTTCCGCGACTATTCCGGCGGCGGTATGACCGACTGGGGCTGCCACACGTTCGGCGGGGCGATGTTCTGCCTGGGCCTGCATATGACCGGTCCGACCAGTATCACCCCGCCTGACGGAAAGGACGTCAAGCTGCTTACCTTCGAGTTCGCCAACGGTGTGAAGATATACCATGGTAAAAAAAGCGGACGTATGGCGTACAAGGGCACTGAAGGCGAAATTCCCGGTCCGAAGGGTACGCGGCAGCAAACGCCCCCGAACATCCACATTCCCAACTACAAAGGCAGCGGAGGGCTGATCGGCGATTTCCTCCACTGCGTTCGCACTCGCGAGAAACCCTTCCGCGATATCGAGGTCGCGCACCGCACCGCCACCTTCTGCCACCTGGGCAATATTGCTTACTGGCTCAAGAGGCCTTTGAAGTGGGACCCGGACAAAGAAGAGATCATCGGCGACGCCGAAGCCTCCCGATGGCTCGACCGCGAAGCACGCGAACCCTGGGGACTCTGGTAGTCGATAGCAGCAGATTCAACCAACAACGAAAGGATCATGCGATGAAACGCTCGTTCACGATATTGCTGTCGGCGATGATGGCGCTCGCCGCGTTTAGTTCAACCGTTTCCGCGGATACACTGGAAGACCTCGACAAGGCACTGACCGAAGCGGCCGCCTGGAAGTACGGCGACAGCGACTCTTCGATGAAGACTATCGAGTCGGCGACTTTCGCCGCGGGCAACGATCCCAAGCTGCGCGGTCCGGTCGAGAGCAAGCTCATCGCCGCGCTGAAGACTTCAAAGTCAGTCGACCTGCGGAGGTTCATCTGCAGGCAGTTGCGGACGATCGGCACGGTCAAGTCCGTGCCCGTGCTGGCGAGCCTGCTGGGTGATGCGGAACTCACGCACGGCGCCCGCTACGCTCTGGGGCGTATCAAAGACGACAAGGCCGCCGCCGCCCTGCACGCGGCGATGGGCAAGACCTCGGGCAAGATCCGGATCGGTATTATCATTACGCTGGCCAAGCGCGGGTATACCGCCGCGATGGGCGACATGGTCAAACTGTTCGGATCTTCGGACAAGGACGTAGCGCAGGCGTCTATACGGGGCGTGGGTATCCTGGGCGGTTCGGCGGCGGCAAAGGCGCTCCTGGGCGCACGGCCAAAGTCATCCGGGCAACTCCGCAAACGCATTGACGACGCCCTGTTCGATTGCGCCGAGGAACTTACCCGCAGCGGTAAGGGTTCCGATGCGGCGGTTATCTACAAGGTGCTCTACACGCCCAAAGAAGCGGTCCACGTTCGCCTGGCGGCCCTCAGAGGACTCGCCCGATCGCAGGGAGCCCAAGCCGCCAATACTCTCGCTGCCGTCATCAAGGGCGACGACCCGCAGATGCGAGCCAGCGCTATCGCATTCATGACCGATGTGAAAGACCCCGGCGCCACCAAGACGCTGGTGGATTTGCTGGGAACCATGAAGCCCGAAAGCCAAACGCTGATCCTCCGCAGCCTGGGCGCCCGCGGTGATAAGTCCGCATGCGCCGCGGCAACCAAGGCTGCCGCCAGCGAAGACAAGAACGTCAAAGCAGCGGCGCTGGAAGCTTTGGGCTCGGTCGGCGGGGCGTCATCGATTAACTTGCTGGTCAAAGCCGCCTCCTCCGAACGAGCCGCACGCTCCAGCCTGCTGGTGATCAAAGGCGACGGTGTTGACGACAATATTATCAAAGCGGTCGCCTCCGAAGATGTCAGGATCAGCATCGAAGCCATTGGCGCCTTGAAAGGTCGCGGTTGCAAAAAGGCTGTCGACGCGCTGTTCAAAGCCGCCGCGAGCAAGGAGTCCGACGTCCGACGGGCGGCTATTGGAGCACTGGGTACGCTTGCCGGCGAGAAGGACATCGCTCGCCTGCTGGCGCTGCTGGTGAAGCCTGCCGATCCGAAAGACCGCTCGGGAATCGAACATGCCGCGGGCGTCGCGTTCCTGTCGGTCGGTGACAAGGAGAAATCCGCGGAGAAAGTGCTAGTAGCTATGCGTTCAGCGTCTGGAGACGCCAAGGCGGCGCTGGTTCGCCTGCTTGTCCAGACGCCCACGACCAAGGCTTTGAGCGCGGTCAAGGCGATGGTTAAGGACCAGACCGAGTCCATCAACGATGCAGCCGTTCGTACGCTGGCCGGTTGGCCCGATGCGACGCCCGCCGGCGCGGTACTCGCGCTTGCCAAGTCAACGTCCAACAAGACACACCGCGTCCTGCTGCTGAGGGGTTATGTCCGCATGGCCGCTCTGACCAAGGATCCCGCCGGCATGTGTATGCGTGCGATGAAACTTGCCGACAGCACGCAGGACAAGAAACTGGTCCTCTCGGGTTTCAAGTCGGCCGGTTCAATGGAAGCGCTGAACATGGTCGCCAGGTATCTCGACGACAAGAACACGCGTGAGGAAGCCGCGATGGCCGCGGCGATGATCGGCGAGAGGCTTCGCGGGTCCAAGGACCGGCTGCAGGTCAAGTTCATCCTCCAGAAGGTCGTCAAAGTGACCAAGAACCGCAACACGAAAAAGATGGCCGAGAAAACTGTTCGGGGTATAAAAAAGTAGCGGGCGATGCTTCCTGCGAAGAAAGGCGACGTCCGTGAATAGACCGCGATTTACCAGGCGGAAGTTTCTCAGAACCACCGGATTGGCTACCGCGGCAATGGCGTTGCCCGCGGTTGTCCGCGGCGCCGAGGCCGGGGGCGACAGACCGGACATCGTCGTGATCGTGGCCGATGATATGGGGTATTCGGACATCGGATGCTATGGCGGCGAGATTCCCACACCGAACATCGACTCGATCGCCGCGCGCGGGATGCGCTTCACGCAGTATCATTCCGAGAACATGTGTGCCCCCACGCGCGCATCTCTTCTTACGGGCCTGTACCACATTCGCGGGTTTGGAAAGAACACGGTTGCGGTTGCCGAGGTGTTGGGCAATGCGGGTTATAACACGTGCATGTCGGGCAAGTGGCACGTTTCCGGCGGCGGAAACCAGACGCCCCCGAAACGCGGTTTCAAGCGGTTCTTTGGTACGTTGAGGGGGTGCGGGAGTTTCTTCGCGCCGAAGTTTCTCAATCGCGACGGGAAGAACGCCGAGGGCGAGTGGAAACGCAAGGATTTCTACTATACCGACGCGATCTCCGACAATGCGGCCAGGTATATCGAGGAAACGCCCAAAGGCGCTCCGCTGTTCCTGCACGTAGCCTACACCGCGGCCCACTGGCCTTTGCATGCTTGCTCGGAGGATATCGCTCGCTACAAGGGCAAGTATTCCATGGGCTGGGATAAACTGCGCGATCAGCGGTTGGCGCGGATGAAGAAGCTTGGCGTGGTCCCCCCGGACGTGAAACTTTCGCCGCGGAACTCCCGGGTGCCCGCCTGGACCGACGAGAAGAACAAGGCCTGGCAGGAGCGCCGCATGGAGGTCTACGCCGCACAGATCGAGAGCATGGACTCTGGGATAGGGCGGATCGTTAAGGCCCTCAAATCCGCCGGGCGACTCGACAATACCGTGCTGATGTTCACTGTCGACAACGGCGGTTGTCACGTGGAGTTCGCCCCAAAACGAACTGGAGACTGGCTGAACAAAACCACACGGGATGGTAAACCGCTGAAGGTGGGCAACCTGCCGGAGGTGATGCCCGGCCCGGAAGACACCTGGCAGAGTTACGGTTACGGTTGGGCCAACGCGTCCAACACGCCGTTCAGAATGTTCAAGCAGTTCGATCACGAGGGGGGGATTCTGTTGCCGATGATCGTTCAGTGGCCCAGGGTGATTAAGACCGGCGGCGTGCTGAGCGACCAGGTATGCCACGTCATCGACATCATGCCCACCGCTCTGGATCTGGCGGGGTGCGAGTACCCAAAAGCATTCAACGGCGCTGAGATATTTCCGGTCGACGGTAAGAGCATGGCGCCGATCTTCCACGGAAAGCAGCGAAAAGGCCACGACGTGCTGTACTGGCGCTATGCCCGCGGGCGGGCCGTGCGGCGGGGCAAGTGGAAGCTCGTCGCACAGGACAGACGCCCGTGGGAGTTGTACGATATGCAGGTCGATCCTGTGGAAATGAACGATCTGGCGTCGGATAAGCCCGAACTGGTCAAAGAACTCTCCGATCTCTGGCAGGCCTGGAGCGGATTGAAACGCGGCGGCAAGAAGTCCCGCAGGAAACGCGCCGACAAGAAATGATCTCAGCCGGGAGTGGTTATATGGTTTCGTATCGAACGATTGCGGTAGTGGCGCTGTTGTTGAGCGCCGTTACGATTTCACACGCTAAACGCCCCAAGCTCCCGAAGATCCCCAAGATTGACAAGCCCTCCACCCCGCAGCGAGAGCTGTTTGATTCGCTTTCGCACGATATTCGCACCCGTCAGAGAAGCTTGGGATATTACAAGCAGGCGGTCAGGGCGGATTCGGCGATTGTCGAGTCCGATCGCGATCCGGTCGATGTGGTTCTGCGTCGGGCCGGCGCGCTGTTGAAGTATTTGAGCAGCGCCGAGAATGCTCCGGATATGGCGGTGGAGGCCAAGGTTCTCGCTGCACTTAGGGCGAAGTCCGCCAAGACGGAGGTTAATGACGCCGCCGCACGATATGCCCTGTACGAACAGGCGTACGAGCTTTCCAGGCGAATCTCCTTTCGCAATCCGTTGCTGGACTTCGAGCGGATAATCTTCCTCGGCCGCCGCATGCCCGCCACCCGCCACATGTGCCCGCAGCAATACGGATTCGTCGGCACGCCCGGCGGGGGGGTGTTCGTGCTCGACAAGGCGTTCAGCGACAAGCCCGCCCTCCGCAAAGTGCTCGGCGATACGAAGATCGCCAAGGGACGCACCAGGGGCAAACTCCTGTCCAGCGGAGCCTTCGAGGGTTTCGAACTCGACTGGGACGCCCGCACCGTTTACTTCGCCTGGACCGAGGCTCAGACCGGCAAGCAGCAGCCTTATAAGCCGGGCGATCAGTGGTTCCCGCGGGCGAAATTCACTTATACCAGTCGCGGGGCCTCCTACTGGGCGCCCGAGTCGACCTACCATATTTTCAAGGCGAGCATCGACCCGGTATCCGGAGCCACCGTCGACGGAACCCTTGTCCAGCTTACCGACGGGTCATGCAACGATCTGGACCCCTGCGTATTGCCCAATGGACGCATTGTCTTCATCTCCGAGCGGCGGGGCGGATACGGGCGGTGTCACGGAGCACAGTTTCCCTCATACACGCTGCATGGAATGATGGCCGACGGGTCCGACGTGATACCGCTGAGCTACCACGAAACAAACGAATGGCACCCCAGCGTGACAAACGAAGGAATGATAATCTACACGCGATGGGATTACGTCGACCGCGATGCCGACATCGCGCATCATCCTTGGATATGCTATCCAGACGGGCGAGATTCGCGAAGCTATCACGGGAACTATCCTGAGAACAATCCAAAGGTGCGCCCCTGCATGGAAATGCACTGCCGCGCTATTCCAGGGTCGCACAAGTTCGTCGCCGTCGCCGCCCCGCACCACGGGCTGTTTTACGGTTCGATGGTCCTGGTCGACCAGCGAGTGCGAGACGACCGCCGCTGCAGCCAGGTCAAACGCATCACGCCGCACGAACCGTTCGCCGAGGCCGAAGGCCCGTGGAGCCGCTACGCCTACGGAAGCCCCTGGCCGCTGAGCGAGGACTTCTATCTCTGCGTCCACAATCCGGGCAAGGGCGGAAAGTTCAGCGGAAGGCACGATCTGTACCTGGTCGACACGTTCGGTAATCGGATTCACCTGGCGACCCTGCCCGATGGGCTGAACTGCCTCGATCCGATACCGCTCCGCCCGCGCAAGAAACCGCCGGTGATACCGATTCGCACCCAGCAGGCCCGCGCCGATCAACCCTCGGGCGTTCCCGACGCGAAGGCGACGATAAGCGTGATGAACATTTACGAAGCTGAATTCCCCTTTCCCAAAGGCACGAAGATCAAATCGCTGCGCGTGATCCAGGTGCATCCCAAGGCCACGTTCCACATGTTCAATCCGGAAGTCGGATTGGGCAAGGGATCGCTTACTCGCTCGATTCTGGGAACGGTTCCGGTGGCTGAAGATGGGAGCTGTTATTTTGAGGCGCCCGTCAGCGTGCCGATATACTTCCAGGCGCTCGACGAAAACGGTATTGCCGTCCAGTCGATGCGTTCGGCGGCATATGTACACAAGGGCGAGCAGCTTGTCTGCATCGGTTGCCACGAAGACAAGCACAAGCAGATCAACCGCCCATCCCGCCCGATCGCTATGCGCAAAAGCCCGGTCAAGCTGACCCCCGAATTCCCCGAAGCCACCCGTCCGCTGACGTTTCCCCGCCTGATCCAGCCCGTACTCGACAAGCATTGCGTCAAGTGTCACGCCAAGGAGAAAAAGGCGTGCGATCTCAGCGGTAAGAAGATATCGGAGCTGGGCTGGAGCGAGTCGTACTGGTCGCTGGCGCCGTTTGCCTGGGCGCTCGCCGACAACGGCGGCGGGGCGTGCAGGCGCCACTCGAAACTCCTTCCTCGCGGCGACGGGTGGGTGGTGAACAAACGCAGCTACTCGGTTCCGGGCAAGGTTGGCGCCAGGGTCTCGAAACTGCTGGCGCTGCTGCGGAAGGGTCACTACAAGGTCAAGCTGCCCGCCGAGGACATGCACCGGATCACGCTGTGGCTTGACGCGAACTCCGTTTTCTACGGCGCCTACAGGAACCTCGAAGCCCAGAGTGCGGGAAAACTCGTCAAACCGGAGTTGAACTGACCGCCTACTTTTTTGTTTGAGCCTGGCGGCGTTTTTCGATGATCTCTTCGGCGATCTTCGCCGGTACGCGGGCGTAGCGGGCCATCTCCATTGAGAAGGTCGCCATCCCTTTGCTCAGGCTTCGGATGACGGTGGCGTATCCGAACATGCAGGCCAGAGGGACTTCGGCCCGGATGACCGTGTAGCTTTCACGAGTATCGGTGCTGAGGATCATTCCGCGGCGGGAGTTCAGGTCGCCTACGAGCGAGCCCTGGAACTTCGCGGGCGTCTCGACCTCCACGGTCATGATTGGTTCCTGCAGGCACGGTTTGGACTTCCTGAACGCTTCTCTGAAGGCGGCCTTGCCGGCGGTTCGGAACGCCATTTCGCTGGAGTCCACGGCGTGGAACGAACCGTCATCGAGAGCCATTTTACATCCGACGATCGGATACCCCGCCAGCGGTCCTTCTTCCATGGCGGCCACGAAGCCTTTGGATACGGCTGGTATATATTCGCGCGGGATGCTCCCGCCCTTGATATTGTCTTCGAATTCGTAGGGGTCCTCGGCGTCGTCGGCGAGTGGTACGAGGCGTCCGACCACGTGTGCGAACTGGCCCGACCCGCCGGTCTGCTTTTTGTGACGATAGTTGAATTCCGCTTCCTTCGTGGGCGCCTCGCGATAGCTCACGTTTGGCGCCCCAACGGTGACGGAGGCTTTGTATTCCCGCCTCATGCGCTGGACGTAGATGTCGAGGTGCAATTCGCCCATTCCGGCGATGACGGTCTGTCCGCTTTCCGGGTCGCTCCATACTCGGAACGTGGGATCTTCCTTCATGAATCGGTTGAGCGCCTTGCCCATGCGGTCCTGGTCGGCTGAACTTTCCGGCGAGATCGCCAGAGAGATAACCGGTTCGGCGACGAAGATACTCTCGAGGGAGTAGTTCACACCGGCTCCGCAGATGCTGTCGCCCGAGGCGCAGTCGACTGCCACCAGTGCGACGATGTCGCCCGGGCCGGCGTCCTGAACGTCTTCGCGGTCGTTGGCGTGCATCCGGACGATTCGTCCGACGCGAAGCATTCCGTTGGTTCGGGCGTTGCGATAGCGTTTGCCCTTTTCCATGCAGCCCTGGTAGATTCGGGTGTAGCTCAACTGTCCGAAAGATTCGTCGACAATCTTGAACGCCATCGCGACCAGCGGTGCCTCGGGGTCGCACGACAGCGGCGTCTCGGCGCCTTCGTTGTCGTGGTCGCGGGCGAACGATATGCGGTCGACCGGGCTGGGCAGATAGCTGCACACCGCGTCCATAACCGGCTGGACGCCCGTGTTCTTGAACGCCGAGCCCATCATCGCCGGGACGATGTCGCGGTTGATTGTGGCCTCGCGGAGCGTTTCGCGGATCATCGCGTCGCTGACTTCCTCATCCGCCAGCAGCAGTTCCATCATCTCGTCGTTGAACATGCTCAGTGTATCGAGCATTTCGTCGCGGGCGTCTTTGGCGGTATCCTGGTATTCAGCCGGTATCGGGCCGCGAACAACGTCCTCGCCGCGGTCGCCTTCAAAGGTCACCGCTTCGTTGGTAACCAGGTCGATCACGCCGACGAAGTTCTCGCCTTCGCCCATGTTCAACTGGATCGGAACCACGTTCAGACCGAGCTTTTCAGCGAGGTCGCGGCAGACCCGCTGGGGATCTGCGCCGGTGCGGTCCATCTTGTTGATGAACGCGATGCGCGGTACGCGGTAGCGCTTCATCTGGCGGTCTACGGAGACCGACTGGCTTTGTACGCCTCCGACGGCGCAGAGGACCATGATCGCCCCGTCGAGCACGCGGAGCGACCGTTCGACTTCAACGGTGAAGTCGACGTGTCCGGGCGTGTCGATCAGGTTTATGACGTTCTGTCCCCAGTCGACCTGGGTGGCCGCCGAGGTAATCGTTATCCCGCGTTCGCGCTCGATGTCCATGAAGTCCATGGTGGCGCCGCTGTCAGCAGTCGCTCCGTGTACTTCCTGAATACGGTGGATTCGCCCGGAGTAAAACAGGACTCGCTCGCTGAGCGTGGTCTTGCCCGAGTCGATATGGGCCGAAATTCCAATATTTCTGATTCTACGTATATTCTTCATGCTGCTGTTTTCCGATGGTCGCGCCGCGACATGTCTGACGCTAACGATACCTGCTGTTTGTTCGTGCAGCGCAACTGCACATTAATCACTGTGATTACCAGGGTTGCCTCTGCCCCCGAAGCTTCCTGCTTACGAAGAACCCAATATCCTAGCTTACCATCGGATGTATGTCAATGGGTTATGGTGATTTTTTTCGGTTCGATCGCTCAGGGCATCGCCCCGACCGGGTCAAATGTGTTTGCCTGCGCGCCGCAACTCGGTGATAATCGCTTCGTTCCAGACATCGAAAGAGGTGTGTATTATGAAAACAATACTGTCATTCAGCCTTCTTTATGCAGTTCTTGTGTCTTTCGGATTCGGCAGGTTGCACGCGGGGGGCCCGCCGACGAGGACTATTGGGACCATCACCGACAAAACGCTCGTGGCGTGGGTTCGCCTGGCGGGCGCCAAACAGCGGGGGGGCAGTGTGGTGACGATGATCGATACCGACGAGCGGTTCGACGGTATCGTGTTCGGTGAAGCCTCGCCCGGGAAATGGATGGCGGGCAGCGATTTCTTCAGGCGCACCGAAAAGCGGCAGGAGGCGTATGCGACCGAAGCGGTCGACGGGAAGGCGTTCGTGCAGATGGCGATCTCCTATCGCGGTAATGAAGTGACGATCTACCGCAACGCGAAGCGATACGCCCGGTACAAGATAACGAGTCCGCAATCGTTCAAGTCCGGATGCAAGGTTCTGATCGGTCTGCGATATATCGGGGGGCAGGGCGAGGTCGGTTTCCTGGCCGGAGCTATCGACGACGTTCGCATTTACGCCTCCGCCCTGACAGGCGAGCATCTCGCCGCGCTGAAGCCCAATGGCGACGCGGGGCACAAATCGATCAAGCCCGTTGCCTGGTGGACTTTCAAAGACGGTTCAACGGCTTACGGCAACAAGATGTTCGGGGAGACCAAACTGGTTGGCAACGCCAAAATTGCCGACGGCAGGCTCATCCTCGACGGTAAGAACAGCTACCTGATCGCGTCGAAACCGCCGCCGGCGTTCAGGCCCGAAATCCAGTCGATGTTCTACAAGGCCCGACACCCCGACACGGGCAACATGTGGGATACATGGTTGTACCTGCACGACGGAACGTACTACCTGTATTATCTCGCCAACAAGGGTCGCGGTTGGAATAACATCTCGATGGCCAGGAGCAAAGACGGCGTCCACTGGCTCGAGGTCGGACAGGTTCTGTACAAGGGTCCGGGCGTGACGTGGATGGGCACCGGTTCGACGTGGAAGTCGCCGAATTACAAGACCGACGGCAGGTTCTTCATGAACTTTTCGGAATGGAAGGGGCCTCGCCAGACGATCTTCTTCGCCGAATCGACCGATCTGCTGCGCTGGAAGCGCCTGGGCGGCGAGTTCGAGTTCAAGCAGGACGAGCGATGGTATCAGCCCAGGGGACGCTGGGACTGCATCTGGACCATTGCCCGCCCGGGCGGGGGGCTTTACGGTTACTGGACCGCTACGCCCAAGGGCGAGACCGGCGGACGGTTTGGATTCGGCGAGACGCTGGACGGGGTCCGCTGGAAGGCGCTGATGCCGCCGAAGGTACATGGTGTCGGCGGCGGGGAGGTCGGCGCGATCGAGAAGATCGGCGGGAAGTATTACATGATGTTCGGCAGTCGCGGGCGGATGGTAACCCTGATAGCGGACAAGCCCCAGGGACCGTTCCACGCTGCCAAAAAGAACTTCAGCTTCCTGTCCGGCCACACTTACTTCTCGCGTATGCTCCGCACTCCCGGCGGCGTGCTGGGGAACCATCACTCCATCGCCCGCAACCGACAGGTTTCCTTCGCGCCGTTGAAAACAGTGGTCATCGACAAGGAAGGCACGATGTGCCTGGGCTGGTGGAAGGGCAACGAGAAGATGAAGCACAAGTCGATCCCCGTCAAACTCCCGGCGAACATCAGGGCGAGCGTAACTGCACCGATCATGCTTGACACTGCGTTCGATGCGAAGGTCGGCGTGATTCTGGAAGGGACGCTCAGCTTGCCCGAAAAGGCCTCATCGCCGCGCCGCGGGCTCTACATCGAATGCGGAAAGGACAAGGGCGGCGCGATCCTCCTCGATTCAGCAGGACTGGCGGAACTCGGACTGATATCCGCGGACGGGTCGGGTTTCAAAGCTCAGAAGAAGGTCAACAGGGAAATAACGTTCGCCAAACCGGCGCGATTCCGCCTGCTGCTCAAGGGCGTCCTTCTGGAGTTCTATCTCGACGACATCATGATCGAATGCTTCAGCCTTCCAAGCCCCGCGACCGGACGAATAGGCCTGATCTGCGGAGACAAAACAGATTCGCTCGCCGATCTGAAAGCCTGGCGATAGAGCAACACTGTTGGATTCGGCGGGTGGTGGTTGTAATAAACGTCTGGATTGCTTGTTACGCAGGGATTTCGCAATAGGTCGAATAGGAATGGGAGGCGGGAATCTCCTCTCCGTCTTCCCTGAGCCCATCGAGGTGAAATGCAATGGCTTCCTGCATGCGGCGTTCGACCTCCTCGCGGGTCTTACCTGTTGCTATGCAACCGGGCAGATCCGGTGAGAATGCGGAATAACCTGTTTCTGTATCTTCAACAATGACAAGATATCTGTTCATGTCAGCCCTGCCTGCTTGAGGATGCTGTTGAGAGTACCGGGGGCAAGATCATCGCCAGCCTTACCGGCGATTGTAACCCGACCTCGTTTTGTCGCATGTTTGTACTGACGATGACTACCGCGCGTCGCAACATGATACCATCCGTCCGCTTCGATCACCTTAATGACCTTCCGAACTTTCATCTAAACAAGTATACCACGTCGCCATCCAATCATCAACTTCTGCATGTTCAAATGGTTCGATGAGCGACACCGTTGGATTCGGCGCGATCTTGGGCGTATGATGTGTTCGCAATGAATCTGATAGCTACATCCACGTTCGGTCTGGAAGCGGTGGTCGCGCGCGAACTCGAGGCGCTGGGTTATCCGGCGAAGATCGTCAGTGTCGGAAGGATAGCGTTCGAGGGCGACGAGGCTGCGATATTCCGCGCGAACACCTGGCTTCGCTGCGCCGACCGCGTCCTGATCGAAGTCGGATCGTTCGGCGCCACCGACTTCGGCGAGTTGTTCGACCGCACTAACGAGCTGCCCTGGGAGCGTTGGATAGCGCCCGACGCCGCATTCCCGGTGAACGGGCGGAGCGTCAAGTCGAAACTCTCGTCAGTGCCCGCATGTCAGAAGATATGCAAGAAGGCGATCGTCGACAAACTCCTCAAGGCGCACAATACCGCCACGCTCCCGGAGACCGGCGCGCCCTGCGCGGTCGAGGTCTCCATGCTGAATGATGTCGCGACCCTCACGCTCGACACGACCGGGGCGGGCCTCAACAAGCGGGGATATCGCCGGAAGGTTGGCAAGGCTCCGCTGAAGGAAACCCTGGCAGCCGGCCTGGTGCAACTGAGCTTCTGGAAGCCTGACCGCCCGCTGCTGGATCCGTTTTGCGGCGGCGGGACGATAGGCATAGAAGCCGCCCTGATCGGCCGGAATATAGCCCCGGGCATGAACCGCACGTTCGCCGCGGGCGATTGGCCGACGACCGACAGTTCGCTGGCGGCGCGGGCGAGCGAGGAGGCCCGCGACCTGGCTCTCTTCGATCATCCGCTGGAGATACACGGCAGCGACATCGATCCCGAGCAGACCCAACTGGCCCGCGATCACGCTCACCACGCCGGTCTGGGCAACTCGCTGAAGTTCAGCGTCAAGGCCTTCGCGGACCTTGACTGCGATTTGGAATACGGATGCCTGTTCTGCAACCCTCCCTACGCCGAGCGGATTGGCGAGAAGTCCGACGTCGAAGAGATATACAGGTCCATGCCAGACGTCCTGCGGCGCCTGAAGACCTGGTCGCACTACATCCTGACGAGCTATCCGCGGTTCGAGGCGATCGTCGCTCAAAAAGCCGATCGCCGCCGCAAACTGTACAACGGTCCGATCGAGTGTACGTACTTCCAGTTCCACGGCCCGCGCCCGCCGCGAGATTACACCCCAGGCGAAGCGTCCGCGGACGCCAAGTCGACTTCCACGCCGGTCATCCAGGCGTTCGGCGGGCTCGACCAGCGCGCCGAATCGCAGGCGGAAATGTTCGCCAACCGTCTTGCCAAGCAGGCCAGACACCTGCGGAAATGGCCCGCCAAGCGGGGTATCACGTGCTATCGCCTGTACGATCGCGACATTCCGGAGATCCCGCTGGCGGTAGATTTGTACGAGGGGCGGCTTCATATCGCCGAGTACGACCGCCCGCACGATCGAACGGCCGGGCAGCACGCCGACTGGCTGGAGAAAATGGCGTCCGCCGCGGGCGAGAAGCTCGGCGTCCGCCCCGAGAACATCTTCCTGAAACGCCGCCGCCGTCAGCGGGGGACCGACCAGTATGAAAAGGTATCCGAGGACGCCTCGCCGCGCGTTACCGTCTCAGAAGGCGGATGCAAGTTCCTGGTGAACCTTTCGGACTATATCGACACGGGCCTTTTCCTGGACCACCGTATCACGCGGGGCATGGTTCGCGACGAATCCGCGGGCAAACGGATGCTCAACCTGTTCGCGTACACCGGCGCCTTCAGCGTATACGCAGCCGCCGGCGGGGCGGTTGCGACCACCACGGTGGACCTGTCAAACACCTATCTCGACTGGGCAAGGGCTAACTTCAAACTCAACGGGCTGGTCGGCGACGCTCACCGGTTCATCCGCTCCGGCGCGATGGAGTTCATCGGCGACCACGCACCGGGCGATCATTACGATATCGCGGTGGTCGACCCGCCGACGTTCTCGAACTCCAAGAGCACCGCCGGCGTATTCGACATCCAGCGAGATTACGTTGCGTTGCTGACCGGTCTGGTGAAGTTAATGTCTCCGGGCGGAGTGATTTATTTCTCGACGAACTTCAAACGCTTCAAGTTCGACGAATCAGCGGTCCCCGGCGCCGCGTCCCGCGAGATAAGCAAACAGACCGTTCCCGAGGATTTCCGCAACAAGCGCATCCACAGATGCTGGCGAATCGTGGTCGGCGATAATAGCTGATCGGAATTCGCATATCGGCGACGATTGCGAAACAGCCGTTTCTGTTAAGTCGTTGAGCCCCGCTGGCGGGGCTTTTAGTGTGGCCCGGCCGCAGGCCGGAATGGCCTTCAGGCGTGGCCCCTCCTAAAGTAGCATCCCCTGCTCTTGAAATGATTATTATCCGCTCGCCTATGGTTAACATGCATGTTAACAGCGGCGACCATTATCGCATGCATCGTAAAACGGTCTTGACTATTTTACGACACATGCGATAATGGTCTGCATGAAAATCGTAAAACGCCTCTATGACGCCATATTGGACGAGCACTTGGCGACCCATCGCCAGATGGCCTTCGTCAGCGGTCCTCGCCAGGTTGGTAAGACCACCACCTGCCGGAAGCACGCCGACAGCTACGTCAACTGGGACAACATCGACGATCGAGAGCGGATTCTGGGCGGTCCGGCGAAGATTATCGAGCAGGTCGATCTAAACCGCCTGTCGAAGACCGCCCCGACGATGCTGTTCGACGAACTTCACAAGCATCCGCGATGGAAGCAATTACTCAAAGGCATATTCGATACCTATGCCGATCAAATTCACATCATGGTTACGGGCTCAAGCCGCATGGATGCTTACCGTCGCGGCGGCGACAGTCTCATGGGGCGATACTTTTTCTACCGAATGCATCCATTTTCCGTTGCCGAGACGCTCTATAAAGAGCTTCCCGATTCCAAGCGCATCGTACGATCGCCCAAAAAAGTCAAGAAACAGGATTTTGACGCACTCTGGAACCACGGCGGATATCCAGAGCCCTTCCTCAAACGCGACCCTCGCTTCAGCCGCCGCTGGCAATCTTTACGCGGCGAGCAGTTGCTGCGGGAAGATATACGCGACATGACGCAAATCCAGCAGATCGACCACTTGGAAATGCTGGTGAAACTTCTGTCCGACCGATCTTCCGGGCAACTCGTCTACAGCAACCTCGCGAAGCACGTGCGCGTGTCCGTCGACACCATACGTCGCTGGATCAATGTCTTGAGCAGTTTTCATCTCGGATTTCTTATCAGACCGTGGTTCAAGAATATCTCACGATCACTGCGCAAAGAGCCCAAATGGTTCCTGCGGGACTGGGCGGACATAGATGACGCCGGCGCCAAGGCCGAAACGTTCGTAGCATGCCACTTGCTCAAGGCCGTTGAGGGCTGGGCCGATATTGGCTTCGGTAAATTCCAGTTGGCGTATCTGCGAGATAAGCGGCAGCGCGAGGTGGATTTCGTCGTTGTTCGGGACGGTAAGCCTTGGTTTCTCATTGAGGTCAAGCTACAGGACGGAACCATCAGCAGCGCGCTGAAGCACTATCAGGAGCAAACCAAGGCGCCCTTTGCGTTCCAGGTGGTTATGAATGCCGATTATGTGGATGCCGATTGTTTCGCCAAACCGCGTAGGGCGATCGTGGTCCCGGCCAGAACATTCCTGTCCCAATTGCTGTGAAAAACCGGATAGGACCATGTTCGCCATCTACCGGAACAACACCCAATTATCGCATTCTTGAAATGGTTGCTATTGCGTCTTTACGCTTATGCGCGATTACCGTTCGACAGGCTCACGACCTGCGGCGACGCCTTCGCAAGAGGCCCAATCCGCCAAGGGCCAGCAGGCTCATCGTCGCCGGTTCGGGAATCGCGGTAAGCGCCAATCCCATGTCACGGTCGAGATTTTGACCGGCGTTGGTTTCATTGTAGTAACGCCCAGGACTGGAGTGATCCGTGCTGTCAAAGGCGTGCCGCCATCCTCCGGCATCATCCGTTCCTACCGACTCAAGTTCCATACCGTAGCCCTGGGAGCCTGTGTTTCGCTGAGGAAGTGCGAACTGTTCGGCGCCGCTGAGCGTGATTTCAAGATTACTCTCTCCTGCGACGCTCGTCCCGGTGGGCGTCGTGATGGTGCTGCCGGCCTGCGTGCCTGCCGACCAGGTTCCGGCTTCAACATTCGTAACCTCGAAGATCTTAATCGTGAATTCCTCGCCTGTGTAACCATTCCACGAAAGGAATATCTTGCCGACAGTGAAGGAGTCGGCGACCTGAAAGGTCTGGCGAACCTTTCGCGAGCCGTTAATGCCCCGTCCGTTCTCTGCTGTCAGGGAATGCACGTCCACCGTCTGGGCATCGGGCGCGGTCGGCCAAACGGCGCTTTCATTGATGATGGCGCCATCGGCCGGGACGGTTGACAAGCCCAGTGCGAACACCAATCCCGCTACGGTTAGAATACCAATCATCTTCTTAAGCATGGTACTGTCCCTTACCTCAGCAACCTCTCAATCGTTCATTTGACATTGGCAGTCAGCCTCGGAATCACTCCTGATTGATTTCCGATCTCATAGTGTAACCCATCGGTCAACTTTTGTCAAGCACCAAATGCCGATAAATACTTGATATATATATGCATATAAATCCCTATCATCCAATTTGTATGTGATAACAACGTGGAAACACAGGCGTTACGGACGGGCAAACGGATGGAGCGTGATTGTAGTCGCGGGGCTTGACAACAACTTGCGACACACGCAATACATTACCGAGTATCGTTCCTATTCATCAAGTTCTCGGGCAGGCTTGCTCAAAAGCTGTTTCTTTATCGGCGCCATGTCCGGCAGGGGGGGCAGGTCGCCGGGCATGATCTCTACGATTTTACCATCCCGCCACAGTACCAGGGGTTGATTGTGCCGGCGAGCGATCTCCGCGGCGCGGCGTGCGGCGCGGATTATGGCCTTGCGGCTTCCTTCCAGATCGTGATGAGGTGCATGTTGCTGGATCATGGGTTGATTCCTTCGTCAAGGAGAACAGGAGGCCATTGGCTGGCGTCGTACAACTGCCATTGTGTCCGGGCGGAACGGCGAGAGTCCTACGGCGATTAAGTCTGCGTTTATGAATGTCGGGCAATGCCCCTCGGCGGGGAGGAACTCGCGTGCAAACGTGGTCTTGCCTGCATCGTTCGGGCCTGCGATTATCAGGGCTCGCCTCCCTGCTTCGCTCTTCGAGCTTCGTCGCAGGGCAGGTCGGCTCACCGCTAGGCTACGATCAGTCACCCGCCTCCGGCGGGCTCAACGACTAACCGCCTCCGGCGGGCTTAACGACTCACCGCCCGCCAGTACTAGCGGCGGGCTTTGGCGGCTTTAGTCATCATCTTTTCCCATATCTGCCGCTGCTCTATCATCGCCTCGATACGATCGGGTACTTTCTCGCTGTTCTCCATGAGAATCCACCCCTCCCAACCGGCCTCCACGAGCAGTTCGCACTGGCGCTGGTAGGGGAATTTGCTCTTGAGATTGTGGATGTGGACGGTTTTCGCCAGGCGGTTTGCGACCATTTTGAAGTTCGCGTCGAAGCCCTTGCCTTTTGTATCGCGGGAATCGCTGTTGAGCCTGACGCGGACGTTCGGCTGCTTGACGAATTTCATGATGGCGGCCATCGTGGGCAGTTCGCCGGCCGGTCCGTGAGCCTCGATGTCGACCTGCTGCCCCAGCCCGGCTGCGTATGCGCCGACCTCGTCAGCGGCCCGGGCGACCTGCGCGATGGTTTTTTCGCGGGGCACGTTTTTGTGGAACGTATTTGGGAAGATGCGCAGGGAGCGGCTGCCGACGTCGCGGCTGAGTTTGATGTGGGCTTTCGCGGCTTCGACGGCTTTCTTCAACCGCTTCGGATCGGGCCAGTCCATTCGTTCGCTGCACGCCAGGGCGACCAGTTCGACGGGGCTGTCGGCGAAGCGTTTCTTGACCTCGGCGCGCTGTTTGGTGGTAAGGGTGATCTCGACACCGTGTGCCCATCCGAAGCTGGTGCGCAGCTCCACGCCGTAGACACCGGCCTTGGGCAGGTTCTCGATCAGGGCGGGGAGATCCCAATCCTTGCCCCACGTGTAGGTTGCCAGGCCCAGGCGGATATTCCCGAATCGCTTTTCAACTGCGGGCGTTTTCTCGGCCGCTAGCCCCACGGCGCACGCTCCGGCGGCGGCGAGGGTTCCGGCGAGGAATTGGCGGCGTGAAGTATTGATGTAGTTCGCGGTCATTGCGGTTCTCCGTTGCTCGGTGATGTTGGGTTCAAACTTTATCCGGAACGATGAAAGGCTTGCGGTACTCGCGCGTAACGAGTTTGTTCGCCTTGTCGCTGAAATCTCCGACAAACCGTTCAGTTTTTGGGTCTACCGTCAGCATCGGGCCCAGGGTGGCCGCGGCGGTCTTGAGGTCCACTCCGTTGGCGTCGAGATGCGCTTTGAAACGGTCGTATGATTCGGACAGTTCCTTCCGCCCGGCGATGCGCTCGTTGATTTCCCCGTCGCCGGCGGTCTTGCCCAGGCGGTGCGAGATATTGCCCAGGTGGACCAGAGCGGCCGAGGTGTGGCCCTCTTCGATGTCGGCCACCAGGTCGCTCGCCTTCCCGCTTCGCACCGCCTGCAGGAAGTTGGCGCCCACCTCGGGAGTGGTCGGAGCGAACTGCCTGACCAGCTTGCCCGCTTTGTCGAAGATCTTGTTGCCCGACAGATGTCCGCCTTCGCATACCACCACAACGCCCGTTCGAACGCCTCGGAAGGCGTCCATGTTCTTGCCCCAGGCCCCGGCGGGGACGGTCCTGCTTTTGGGCAGTCCGCGCACTTCAAAGATAACGGGCACGGGCTGGTAGTCGAGATAGATCACCTGCGTGTTGGGCGTCTGGCCGTCGTCTTCGTAGCCGAACCGTCCGCCGATGGACATCACGTGTTTGGGCAGCTTGTCGGCGCCGACGGCCATCCGGCATCCGTCCATGAAATGGATGCCCATGTTGCCCAGGTCGCCATTACCGTAACGCCAGTCCCAATGCCAATCGTAATGCAGGTGCTTCCGCATCAGCGGCGCCTTTGGCGCCGGGCCGGACCAGAGGTCGTAATCGATCGATTTCGAGATCGGTTGAGGTCCGCCGGCCTTGCCGATGCTGGCGCGAGGCTTGTAGTTGATCCCGTAAACGCAGAGCATCTTGCCCAGGTTTCCCTTTTTCACGAACGCCAGCGCCTCCCGGAACCCGGTGGCCGATCGCGAGTTGTTCGTGCATTGTACGATGCGGTTGTACTTGCGGGCGGCGTCGACCATCTTGCGCCCTTCGAAGATGTTGTGCGAGGCGGGCTTCTGGACGTAGACGTGCTTCCCGGCCTGGCAGGCCCAGATCGTGACCAGTGCGTGCCAGTGGTTTGGCGTGGTTACTATTATGGCGTCGACATTCTTGCCGGTCAGCAGCTTCCGCACGTCGCTATAGGTTTCCACCGGTTCGTTGAGCCTCCTGCATTCGGCCGCTTGGGCGTCGAGAATCCTGCGGTCGGGGTCGCACAGCGCGACGATCCGCACGCCGGGATACTTGCGGAACTTGCGGATGTCCTGCTTGCCCTTTCCACCGATCTTCACGTTGGACCCGACACCGACAACCCCGATGCGGATGTCGCTGTTGGCGCCGACGGCCCGGGCGCGGGGATGGAGCCAGGGGCTTGCGACAACTCCCCCAACCGCCGCGACCGATCCCTTGATAAACGTTCGACGTGAAGCTGGTGTAATGTTTTTCATGGCGTATTCCTGCTGCAATCGGTTTTGCTGTCTATGGTCATTGTCCATGCATTCGGGAATACTGGCAAGGACGTTTCCGATTTGCGAAAAGCGTCCGGTTGACAAGCAGCCGGCCGCGACCGACAATCGCCGGCGACTTGAACCATAACTCGCAGAGGTCTTTAATAGTATTATGTTCTACGATTTCCCGGCAATCAAACCTATCCGCCACCTGCTGAAAGACCCTGAGATCACCGAGATCATGATCAACGGGCACGGGCAGGTCTTCGTCGAACGCAACGGCAAGATGGTCCTGGACGAAATGAAGTTCGCCGATGACGACCAGGTCCGCGCGCTTATCGACCGCATGGTCGAGCCCTCCGGGCGGTCGATAACCACCGCCGCGCCGTTCGTGGACTGCCGCCTGCCCGATGGTACGCGCGTAAACGTGGTAGTGCCCCCCATAGCCGTCAGCGGTCCTACCGTGACGATCCGGAAATTCACCAGGACGCTGACAGGCGTCGAAGACCTGATAGCCTGTCGCACGCTGTCGCGCCGGATGGCCGATCTGCTCTGCGCGTCAGTCCGCGCGCGTTTGAACATCATCTTTTCCGGCGCCACGGGTACGGGCAAAACCACCACGCTGGGTATCCTGTCAAACAGCATACCCGAGGGCGAGCGCATCATCACCATCGAGGACACCGCCGAACTGGACCTTCAAAAGCAGCACGTGGTGAGCCTCGAATCCCGCCCGCCGAACTCCGAGGGCAAGGGAGAAATCGTGCTGTCGCAACTGGTCCGAAACGCGCTGCGAATGAGGCCCACGCGGATAATCATGGGCGAAATACGCGGCGACGAAGCGCTCGATATGATCCAGGCCATCGCCACCGGTCATGACGGCTGCCTGTCGGTAATGCACGCGTCTTCTCCGCGCGATGCGATTTCACGCCTGGAGATGATGGCGCTGTCGCGCGGGCTAATGCTGCCATTGTGGGCAATCCACAGGCAGATATCGGTG
Source organism: Phycisphaerae bacterium (assembly GCA_016782885.1). Classification (GTDB taxonomy): domain Bacteria; phylum Planctomycetota; class Phycisphaerae; order SM23-33; family SM23-33; genus BS750m-G57. Next base: position 33,047 of record JADHXQ010000050.1, read on the forward strand.
GCGATAGACCTGATCGTCCAGCACGAACTGTTCCTCGACGGCGTACGCCGGATAACGCACATTACGCAGGTTCGAGGCGTGGAGGACGATACTATCGAACTTCGCAATATCTTCGAGTATTCCCGCCTGGGCCAGGACCCCTCAGGCCGGCAGAGGGGACAATGGATGTGCCACGGCGTCGAGTCCGACTTCCTGCCCAAGTTCGACAAGATCGGCCTGGCAGTCCCCGCCGATGTGTTCAACGTCGGCCCGGAACCGGCTTAGGCCGGTGATCCCGCCGGCGGGAAAATTGGGCGTTCCTTGTTGGTCTGCCAGGCGGATTGATCCGTCGCCGCTTGTCACAATTGGTTCACACCTGTCACAGCGTGATCCAGCGGCCGGGAAAGGGGTACTGGTTATCCACACCATGAATTGTGCGAGATGGAGGGAGGGGGGAATGTCTTGTGAAGGCGGGTGTTAGATGTATGCGCCGCGTCCGTGGGGTGGCGGTCGGGATGACCGGCCGCGGTCTGGGGGGAGGTTCACACCTGTCGGGACTGTGAACCTGCTCGCCGCGTCTGATCGGTCGCCTTGCCAAGCAGTCTGACCAGCGCGACTGGATACTACGTTATGGCTTGGCTGTCAAGTGCAGATATTATAATTGATAATTTAAGGGCTGACCCCGGCGAAGCCGAGCGGTATTGGGGTTAGAGGTTATATGTTAGCGTCTCAGGCGTTACGGCCCTTCGACTTTGCTCAGGATCTACGGCGGCGGTGCCTCAGCAGCACTCCGATGCCGCCCATCGCCAGCAGCATCATCGTGCCGGGCTCGGGAGTGGGTGTGAGACCTTCCAGGACCAATGCGAACCCATGGCCAGAATTAGCATCCACCTCAGCAAGAACGAGGCCGTCCCACGTCCAGCCCAGACCATCAGGCGAGAGTATCTCGATCTTCGCGAGATCAAAGGTGATCCCGGTCTTTGCCCAGAACAACTCGACATCCACGCCCGCGGCGGCGCCGGCGCCGCCGGCGCCGCCATCGACGAGTTGGATCGTGACGCCATCTCCCAGGGTCACTGTTCCGCTGACACGTGTGGTGTCCCCCTCCCAGTAATCAATAGTATTCGCGGGATCCTTTGTGAACGACCACTCGAAAGTTGCCGCATCATCGGTTCCCTCGCCAGTGTCGCCGGCAAGCGTCAAATTGGTGTCGGACGGGTCGCCCCAAAAAAGGTCGCCCACCGAGGAGGTGCCATTACCGGCGCGGAGCGTGCCGCCTGCGCCTACCGTTATCGTCACGTCATTACCTGCCGCCGCCGTTGCCGGCGAGAATATCTGCGCCCCGTCGTCGCCCATCGCCAGCGTTCCGCCAACATCCACATTCAGTCCGCCCATGGAAAGCACACCGTTGACGTCGAGCGTCCCGCCGTCGCCGACGTTTACATCGTCGGTCACCGCCAGCGTTCCGCCTGAGGCGATCTCCACGGTTGCGGTCGTGGTGCCCGGGGTGAGGGAGATGATCTCCAGCGAACCTGCCGGACCTTCCGGCGTTCCGCTTACGTCCGTCGAAACGGTCGCCGTACCGGAATTAACGATCATTTCCATATCGGCGAGCGGCACGCCGTAGCTCCCTCCGCCATCGGTGGTCCAGTTAGCGGTGGTCCAGTTGGCGATTTCATCCGTTCGCCACATCATTGCCTCGGGGATGATGTCGGCGTTGTAGTTACCCAGAATCTCGGCGGGCGTCAGCACGGCGTCGTAGACGCGGATGATGTTGAACTGCCCGTCGAAGGATTCGTTCTGACCTCCTGCTCGCTGGCCAAACAGCGTCTGGGTA
>JADHXQ010000051.1 GCA_016782885.1 Phycisphaerae bacterium
AATGTCTAATGGCGCTCTGACCCCATATATGGGGTCAGAGCGCCATTAGACATTAAGAGGCTTCATGGTTTTGCTCAGGAGTTTGTTTGTCCGCAAAAAATCGCCCCCGCGGTGGCGGGGGCGATTCTTGTTGATAGAACTTTATTCAATCCTGACCGGCGGCTCAGTCGACGTACCATCCGTCGCGCGGTTTGCGGGTCATCAGCTTGTTGGCCGCTTCGCTGTTGGTGAACTTCTGGGCCTTGGCGTCATACAGCAGTTTGCCTTTGACGCGGGCGGCGATATTGGCCATCAGGGCGACCGCCGTCAGCTTACCGCCGTATCCGAAGTTCGACAGCGGCGCGTTGTAGGGGATCTCGCCTTTGGCGGCTGCGATGAATTCTCTTTCGTGTCCGCGCGACTTGGGAGCCGCTTGCGGAACCTTACCGAATTTCTGGCGGGCGGATTCGGGGACGAGGGTGGCGCTTTGGTTGTGCGAGCCCATCACCCAGCATACTCCCTTTGTCCCGACGAAGTACGATCCTGCCGATCCCATCTTGCGACCCTTGTCCAGGCCCGGCATTTGCGGGGGCTTGGTCACGCCGTCGTACCAGAACGCGTCAAACGCCGGGCGCTTTCCGTCGGCGGGGAACTCCCACTTGACCGCCTTGCCTTTGGGGTAGGTGTCGATCGCCGGTCCGGTCTGGCTGATGCACTCGACGCTTGTCGGGAAACCGGGTTCGTAGACTTTGTAGAACGCATTCATCAAATGGCAGCACCAGTCGCCCAGGCCGCCGTTTCCGAAGTCGATCCATCCGCGCCATTTGGCGGGGTGGTAGATGCCCTTCTTGTACGGACGCACCGGCGCCGGTCCCAGCCACTTGTCCCAGTCGAGCCCGTCGGGCACGGGATCTTCGCCTTCGGGCGTGCGGATACCGTCTTTGAACCATCCGCCGTGTGTGCCCGTCCAGGTGTGGACCTCCTTGATATCGCCGATCGCGCCGGCTTTGACGTAGTTGTAAGCGGTCCGCCAACCGCCGCCGCCCATCATCTGGTTGCCCATTTGCGTGGCGACCTTGTATTTCTCGGACTCCGCGGCCAGTTGCAGCGCTTCCCACATCGACCATGCCAGCGGTTTCTCGCAGTAGACCGCCTTCTTGGCGCGGATGGCGCGAATGGCCTGGGGGTAATGCTGGTGGTCCGGCGTGGAGATGATCACCGCGTCGAAGTCGTCGGGGTTCTTGAACATCTCGCGGTAGTCCTGGTAACCCTTGGCGTTGGGGAATCGCTTCTTCGCCCCGGCCAGCCGACCCGCGTCCACATCGCAAACCACTGTGATATTCTCGCCCTTGGCCATGCCAATTCCGTGTCCGCCGCGCCCGCCGACGCCAATGATGGCGACGCGGAGTTTCTTTGCCTCGGCGCCTCGGGCGACGTTGGGAAGCGCAAGGGCGCTCCCGGCGGCGATAGCGGTAGTCGTCTTCAGAAAATCTCGTCGATTAACGTGCGTACTCATAGCATTTCTCCTGATGTTGCGGTTTGGCCCGATCGGCCGATATTTCGCTTAACGGCGCTTCACAGAGATTGTATCCGATGCGGCGCGTTGGGCAAGGGTAATCCGGGAGCCTGTCTTGCTTGTGTGCGGATTCCATTGCGGATAGGATTTACCGCAGCTTTGGTGTCTCATGGCATATGATACATGAGGAGATTGAAATGGTGGCAAGACAGATAGCGATGATTGGGGTAGGGGGTTGGCTGATAATGCTGACCGCCGCGTTGATGGCGGGTTGTGATTCGCAGGATTCCGCCGTCGGGCAAGATCGACCGGACCGTGGCCGGCGAAAAACCGCTCGGACAAAGAAAGCATCCACAATGCCCGCCAGCGCCCCGAAACCCGCGGTTACGAGCGGGCCTTCGAAATCCCAGTTGAGCCTGAAGCCCGCCGACGTGGCGAATCACAAAGGCGACGGTCCGGACGGCAAGGGCAATACCGCCGACGACACGTGGGGGTTCTGGTTCCAGTTGATGCACGCCCGGCAGGAGTATCGGCGTCTGGACATCGCGACGGCGGCGATGCCGCCGAAGCAGAGAACCGGCGGGATCAGGCGGAAGGTCCGCGGACCCATCGGCAGCATGATGCCCAATCCGAAACAGACCGAGGGCTGGATATACCATTCCGACTGGGACGGGCGATTTGAAGGCTTCTGGGGCGACAGCAAGGCCGGAGAGGTGCTCGCGCATCCGTACAACGAGAAGACAGTCGGCGGCGCGGTGGCCGTAACCTGCAAGGCGCCCGACAACGGGACGTACCGCATTTTCGCAAAGATCACCGACGTAAGCGTCGCCAAGATCAAGCATCGCTCCCTGACGGGGGTCAAATGGTCTCTCGACGTAGTCGCCACCAAAGGCCCCAACGCAATTGTCAGGGTCGTAAAAGCCCTGAAGCGAGGCGGTCCGATCGGCGACACGCTCGGTCCGGCGTCCGCGGAGTTTTCGGTCGAGAGCGTGGTGCTGAAGAAGGGGCAGTTGATCCGCCTGACGATCGATCCCAACAGATCGTGGGGCGGGGACCTGACCCGGATCGACTACTTCAAGGTCGCCAGAGTCAAGTGAGGACCCTCTACCACTTACTCACTCGATCGAGTACTTCCTGCTGATCTTTCGGGGCGGCGGGTATCCAGAGCATTATCCCCCTCGGGTCGGTCTTGCTCATGAACTCGTCGAGTTCGTCGAGTTGGAGGTCGACAATAACGGACTTGCCGGCGGCCTGGATCTTCTCGATCAATGGCAGCCATTGCATTATCGGCGCATCGTCACCGTAGCCCTGAACCCATTGAACGGCGGGCATGTTGGGCAGCGTCAGGATCGAATCGATATTCCTGCCCACGCCCGGGCCGTCGAGGTGGAATACGTTGTGGGTGAAACACTCGGCCTCGGTGCGCAGGGACGGCAGGCAGAACTCGTCGAAGTGCTCCGGAGAAATGAGCGTCGCAAAGTCGCAGGCAAGCACGTTGAACGTCTCGCGAGCGGGCAGGTTCATCCAGGTGACCGACAGTTGCCCGCGGGCCTTGAGTTTGCGGTCGAAGTGTTCGTACACCATCGGGTATTCGCCCCAGACCTTTTCGATGAGGGCCTTCAGCGGTTTGGGCGACATGACGATATCGAGACACATCTCCCCCATGCCCCGCAGGCCCGCGGCGCAGTCGATCCCCGCGTACATATCCGTATATCCGACCAGAAAACGCCCCTCAGCCGCATCCAGGGCCCGATCCGTCATGGCATCGACCGCGCGGAAATACGTGTTGTCCTTGTCGATCTTCAGATCCCCAACGTTTTCCAGGTCGTCGATACACCGGCGCGTCCATGCCGTGACATCATCAAACACCGCCGACTGACCGAGGAACAGGTTGTACGCCACCGCGCTGATGTTGGGCCAGTACACCGGAAACGTTTCGCCTTTGAGTTCCGTTTGGACAAGCGAATTGGCGAACGTCCGCACCTGGAACTCCACGTCCAGCCATCGCTCCTCAGCATTTGCCCAGGGTCCGGCGATGGTGCGGTGCTGTTCGTACTCGATATTATGGTGATGGAACCGTACCGGCGGGCGGTCAATGATCCTCTGGGCGTACCAGGCGTAGACGCGAGCGAGGCACTCATCGAAATCAGGCTTGCAAGCAAAATCGAATTCCGGAGTAGTCATAGCGGCGATAAGATAAGGAATTGGGCGCCTGTTGGCTAGAAGTTTTGGGGTAGCCGTATCGTCGGCGGTCGTGTTTGACCAGGCCTCCCCTTTTCCCACCCGAATCTGGTTGACTGGTTGATTGCATTCTGGCCGGTGGTGTCGTATCTTTTGATGTATGGATGCCTGCAAACCGGCCTGTAGGAAACTATGGGCGAGAAGAAGCATGACCTTTTCAGGCAGTGCGACTGTCGCAGCCGATGAGCTTTGGCCGAAACGCCAGTGCGTTTTGGAAGAGTGCTAAGGAACACAATCATGAGGATTCTTGAACTTACAGTCGAGGGGTTTCGGTCGCTGAAGAAGGTGACTTGGAAGCCTGGAATGCTCAATGTGGTCATCGGGCCTAACGGGACCGGCAAGTCAAACTTGCTCCGCCTGCTGGAACTGGTATCGGTGGCCGCCCGCGGTGGACTGTCGAAGCACGTGCAGGCGAGCGGTGGAATGGAATCGATCCTCTGGGATGGTAAGGCCAAAGAGCTGTCCATCGACCTGAAGATGTCCCCCCCCGCCGATCACCGTGACGAGCAGCGGGACAGCCTGAACTACAAACTTTGTCTTGGGCGTATCGGTGTGACCAGCAGCTACCGCATCGATTATGAATTGCTTGGGAACTACTATCGGGTCGATCAGGGCGAGGAAACCGAGCCGTTCAAATTGATCGAGCGCCGCCCAGGACATTCCCGCGTTTTCGACAGTAATCAGAAAGCGCTGACGGGCCTGGAGGAGGAGGTGCCGGAAGATGAGGCCGTTCTGTCCCTCGCGGCCGGTCCGTTTACGTCCAACCCCTTGATTTCTGCCTATCAGAAGAATCTCACCGCCTGGTCGGTTTATCACGATATGCACGTTGACCACGACGCCCCGATCCGCTCCCCTGTGGTCACCAAACTCGAACGCCGCGTGTCGCCGGACGGGCAGAACCTCGTAAATGTTCTCCACACGCTCTACAGCGAAGACCGCGACTTTAAGAACGAGATCAACCTTGCCATGCGGGCCGCCTTCGGCGACGAGTTCGAGGAGTTGATATTTTCTCCGGCCGCCGATCAGCGAATCCAGTTGCGCGTTCAATGGAAGCCTCTCAGCAGGCAGCAGTCCGCGGCGGACCTGTCTGACGGAACGTTGCGGTTTCTGTTCTTGCTGGCGGTGTTGGCCAGCCCGGATGCGGCGCCCGTCATAGCGATTGACGAGCCGGAAACGGGCCTGCATCCGGCCATGCTGCCGATCGTCGCCGAATATGCCGCAGAGGCGTCGCAACGGTCCCAGATTATCCTGACCACGCACTCGCCGGACTTTCTGGACGCCTTCAAGGAGGAGGCGCCCATGACCACGGTGGCGTTCTGGGAGAACGGCGAGACCGCCCTCAGGACGCTGGAGGGCGATGCTTTTCAGCGGTGGCGACAGAAATACTCCATGGGGAAACTGCTGACCTCCGGAGAACTTGAGCAACTCGCGGAGGCCCAGGCGTGAAATTCATTCTCTTCTGTGAAGGGGAGACCGAGCGCAAGGCTCTCCCTGCCTTCCTCAAACGTTGGCTGGACCCCAGGCTTAACGCGCCGGTGGGCGTCAAGCCCGTTCGCTTCGATGGGTGGACCGAACTCATCGACGATGCGCCCGTGAAGGCGGAGTTGTATCTTGAAGGGCCGCGGTCGGACGATGTGGTGGGCGTGATCGGCCTGCTTGACCTCTGTGACCCTACCTATCCGGGAGGCGTCGAGACCATCGCGGAGCGTAACGACTGGATGAAGAATCACGTCGAATCGAAAGTCAGCCTCCCCAAGTTCCGCATGTTCTGCGCCGTTCATGAAATCGAGGCTTGGCTGTTGAGCGATCCTAAACTGCTTCCTCAAGAAGTGGCTTCCGCGCTGCCGGGTAAGGCCGGTAATCCCGAAACGGTGAACTTCTCTGAACCGCCCGCGAAGTTGCTGAACAAACTCTACCGCGAGAAGACGGGGTCGGGGTACAAGAAGGTCGTCTACGGCTCTGACATGTTCAGCCGCCTCGATCCTGATACAGCCTACGCCAAATGCCCTTACCTCGCCGCTCTACTCGATGAGATGCTCCAAATGGCCCACGATGCGGGACTCTGAAAGTCCTCGGGCGAATTCACATCGCTGGTGTCTGGAGTAAAACTGAAAAAGTGCGAAATTTGAATTGTTGAATATCCCAAAGGGCGGTTCGTTTGTTAGTATATATGCTTTGGGATCGTCGAGACAGGAATAGGAGAACTTGACATGCGTAGTGCTACGGTTGTCCTCATTGGTTGTGCATTGCTCGCGCTGGTCAGCCCGCCTGAGGTACGTGGCGCAGGGGCCATGCGGATAGACGAACTGAAGGAACTCGTAAAGGTGGTCGAAGCCGAGGCCGAGGCGTGGGCTTCCTCAAAACGCAGCGGTATAAAGGTTACCCACCAGCTTCGCAACGTCTGGTACGACAAGGGCTCCATCGGTCCCTTGCGAACCGTTCTGGATGAGAATCGGAAGAGTCCGCACGATATTTTTGTAGCCAACAGGCTCCTTTCTCCGATGATCAACGCCAAGCCCGAGGTAATCGCCGAGGCGATGGGCATGATTCACGCCGTCTCGGAACGGTTGGGCAAGTACGAGACCCTCCCGACCTACAACGAAGAAGAGATCAAAGGGCTCCAGCTTGCTGACGACGCTCCCAAGGATCTCCGTGACAGGGTCGAGAAACGCCGCGCCGAGAAGCGAAAAAAAGAGCTGGAGGTCCAGAAGCACAACCAGCAGGCCCGGGCACTCCGCGCCGTGGTCTACCGGTTGATGATCCGCGCCAGGACGGATGAAGAAGACGCTCGCCTCCTCAAGGCGCTGGTGGTTTCCGAAAAGAACGGGGACTGGATGTACGCCGACATCCTCGAAGCCATCCGATCCCAGGCCCGCAGAATGAAGGAGCCCCGCGCAAAGGTCGTCTACGAGGCGCTCCGGTCATTCTGGAACGACCTCCGGGCCGCCGGCGGCGGAAGCAGGAACTATGTCGACCAGGGTTCGGTCAAGATCGTGCCACTGGCCAACAGCGAATATACCACGCATCCGGATGTCGCCAAGAATCGCACGTTGATCGTGATAAACCAGGTGGCTTCAGCGTCCAGGATGCCCGCCTTGCGCGACCCCAAGGCCATCAAGAAGCCAAAGAAGAAACCGCCGACCAGGAAGACCAGACCTCGCAGGACTAAAAAGTGACGCCCCAGGGCGGCGCCGATGCGATCTGATTCGTCATGGAACCTCAATTGCCCAAGACCCGCCTGATCTGCACGCTGACGGCGACCACCATCGACGCGCTGTCCGAGCAGATGTCCCAGGCCGCCTCGACCGGATGCGATACCGTCGAGTGCCGCCTCGACTACCTGGGCCCGCCTCCAGGTCCGGGTGACGTCGCTGCGATCGTTGGAGCTTGTGATCTGGACGTTATCGCCACCTGCCGGCCTGTTCGCGAAGGCGGAAAGTTCACCGGCCCGGAGGCCGACAGGCTCGCGATACTGCAAGCCGCCTCCGATGCGGGTGCCGGCTACATAGACGTCGAAGCCGACGTGCCTCCCGGCGAGCGTCCCGGCGGCGCCGTCATATCAAGCCGCCATGACTTCGAGGCCTGCCCCGAGAACCTCGACGAACTTGCCGCCGGGCTTGACGCCTCGGACGCCGCGGTAAACAAGATTGCCTTCACCGCCTCCAGTCCGTCAGATGCGCTGCGGGCGTTCGACGTGATCCGCTCTTCGAGCAAACCCACAATCGCACTGGCGATGGGGCCCGCGGGCCTCCCCAGCCGCATCCTGGCCGGTAAGGCAGGCGCGTTCGGAACGTTCGCATCTCTGGCCGGCGGATTGGAATCCGCGCCGGGCCAGCCGACTGTCGCCGCGCTTCGCGATCTTTACCGCTGGGACCACATCGACGCCGACACCGAAATCTACGGTGTGATCGGGTGCCCGGTCGCCCATTCAATGAGCCCGGCGATCCACAACGCCGCCTTCGGCGCAACAGGGATCAACGGTGTATACGTGCCGCTGCTGATCGAGCCCGGCGGCGAAAACTTCAACGATTTCCTGGATGCCGTGCTTGCCCGCCCGTGGCTCGACTGGCGCGGGCTCAGCGTGACGATCCCCCACAAGCACAACGCCCTGGACTTTGTCGGCGCGGAAAACTGCGACCCGCTGGCCGTTCGGATCGGGGCGGTCAACACCATAACGATATCGCCAGACGGTGCGGTCCGCGGCGACAACACCGACTACGCCGCAGCCATCGACGCGCTTTGTGATGCGATGGGAATCACCCGTGAAGATCTGGCCGGCAGGGAAGTCGCGGTCCTCGGCGCCGGCGGGGCCGCCCGGGCGATAGTAGCCGCACTGGCACACTACAAGGCTCGCACGACCATCTACAATCGCACGGTCGCTCGCGGCGAGGCGCTGGCCGCCGACTTCGGCGCCCAAGCCGCCGGACTCGACGCCGCCGAAGCCATGCAGGCTGAAATCGTGATCAACTGCACGCCGATCGGCATGCATCCGTTGATCGACGCTTCCCCGCTCGACCGGATCCCCGAATCAGTGAAAGTCGTGTTCGACACGATCTACAATCCGATCCGCACGAAACTGCTGGCCGCCGCCGAAGCCGCCGGTTGCCTCACCGTCACCGGACTCGACATGTTCGTAAACCAGGCCGCAGCGCAATTCGAAATGTGGACCGGTAAGCAAGCCCCGCGCGACGTGATGCGCCAGGTAGTGATGCAGCACCTCGATAGTTGACCTGTTACTTGAAGTCGGCGATCTTGCGGGCCAGACCCGCCGCTGTTTCGGCTGAGATGGTGAACGCCCCGCGGACCCCGCTGACCGACGCGTAGCGGTTCGCTGTCTCGTCGCTGCCCTTGCGAGAAACCGAAATTTGAATCGTCTTCTTGTCCTTTGCCGCCAGTTCAAGGATCAGCCACGCCTTGGATTTGTCCAGGCCGAACTTGTCGGACCCGGTGCTGTCGTGGCTGACGAATCGAATTGCCCTGACGCCCCTTATCCGGTCGAGATAGTTCGTTACCGCCGCGGGGGCGATCTGCAGGTCGGGGTCTGCGGGGTATTTCCATCCGCTGTCGAGCTTCTTCAATACCATGCGGGTCTTGCCCGAGGTTAAAGTAATTCCATCGATGGACTGCGGATCGAAGTCGAGCACTTTCCTCCGGCGGATTTCAGCGGAGAATTGTTTGTACAGCTTGCCCGAGAACAGCCCCACGCGCCCGAGCGGATCGCCGGCCATCCATCCGTAGACCTTTTTGTCCAGTATCGCCATGGTGAACGTATGGGTCTTGCCCGCCGGTCGGCTTGCCGGAGCACCCTGCGGGCCGACGGCGAACGTTGCGCTGACGACCCCGCTGCCGCGCGCGTAGTATGCCCTGGTCTTCGTTCCCACCGAAACGATCCGGGTGGCCGTCAGATCGTCCAGGTGATCGAGAATGGAATTGACGTTTTCGGTGTCTACCGGCGCGTCCAGCGGTTTAGTCAATCGCCACTGCCCTCCGGGACCGTTCGCCAGCTCAACCGTATCGCGGGGACGCTTCAGCGCGATGTGGCTGACGTTGGCGCCGTCGGGAAGCCGCCACAGAACCGCGTCGTGGTAGCACACCGGCGAGGCCAGGAGAATCCCGACTTCCGAAGCTCCAACCGCCGCCACGACATCCGCGCTCGACGACCGTACAAACGCCACCGCGCCGGCGGGGCTGTCGGCTCCGATTTCCAGCGTGACGGGTTTGTCGCTGCCGGTTTCAAACAGGCGGATTACGCCCCTGGGTCGATCGAAGCCGAATTGTACTTCGGAAGCCTTTTCGCGGCGAAAGACCATGGCCTTCAGCGTGGCGAGCCTGTCGAGGATCAATCCCACGCGCTGCTGGTTGGCGCGGGCGGTGGTTGGCGCGGTGACATTCCACTTCCCGCCGGTTTTCACCAGTGTCATCGACTCGGATTCCAGGGTCAGTTCGATCCTGGCGATAGTCTCGGCGGTAACAGGAAGGACGGCTTTGTCCCTGAGCCTCAGCGTGCTTGGTTGGAGGTCGCTGAGCATCGAGGCCGGAAGGGTGAATACCGTTGGTCGACCGGTGAGTTTTGCAAAGACTCTTTCACTTCCGGCGCCGCCGGTTTTCAGGCCCAGGGTTATCGTGCGGGTCTCGGCGGTGTCGGCGTTTCGGGCCAGGAACGCGACAGTAACCGTCAGTTGCCGCCCGCCGGCGGCCAGACCGTAAGGCGCCAGGTCCGCGGGATTATCGTCGATGAACTCCCGGGCGTCTATTCGGGCAAAACGGTTGAGGAACGTCTCGATTTCCCGCTTGTCGGCGGGGAACTCACGCTTCTCGCCGCTCTCGGGTTTGACAAGCCACTTCTCCCGCGGTTTGCGGTAAATACCGTAGGTTTCGCTACCGGCGACCCTCACCGACATTATTGCTTCGGGCGGGATCGCCAGAATCTTCGGGCTTCGGTAGTAGCTCACCGGATGAGACAATTCGCTCGTCAGGTCGCCGGCGGCTATGCAGATTCGCTTATCGGCGAAGAGGCGAACGTACGTCCTGGTCTTACCGCTGAGCGGAACGTGCAGCCCGACTTGGAGACCGTAGGTTTTCTGCCTGTCGTCGGTGAGCGTTACCGTCCATCGCGGCGCCCCGAGGCCCGTAACGCCCGCCTTGGGTGCATTGGGGTCCGCCGGCTCATACCGCTGGATGCATGCGAGCGAAACGAGCGTATCGACAAGCGACCGGACCCTGTCATCGATCGCGGCGGTTTCTATTGGTTCGGCGATCCGCCAACCGGCGCTGTCCGCACGGAATTTTATCTTCCGGCCGGTTTGCGAGGTTACCGCCAGTTCAACGGGTTTGCCCGGAGGCTCGGTAAACAGGGCCCGGGTATTGTCCGGTAGCTCATTGGGGTCCGGAGACACCGAGATGCCCCCGCGCCATATTGCCACGTAGGCTATGCACGCGGTCAGTGCGGCTATGAGAAAAACGGTTGCTTTGGACTTCATCGTCGCTTTCTCATCAGCATGACGCCGCCGCCGAGAGCGAGCACCAGCAGCGGCAGGCCGATTGCGCAGGCGGCCATCAACAGGCCTCTGGTATGCGGTTGGACGTCAATGGGTTTCGATACAGCCGGTCCGGCGGCGATACGGTCCTGGAGCCCGCCGAGCCAGAGCACGCTGTTTACCACGAGGTCGACGTCCATTGAGGGCGGATCGGCGAGACTGGTTGTCCGGTTTGGCGCGTGTACTTCCACGCCGCGGCCGGCGTACGAATCCACCAGCGACGCCCCGACGCCGAGGACCACGATTCGATTGGGTTTCTCTCCGGTGGCGGAACCGCCTTCTCTCGTGGCGGTCATCGCCAGGTCGAATGGCGGTTGGATGTCGGGTTTGTCTTTTGCGGTGAAGTTCGGGCGGATGAAGCTGCCCTCGCTGGTTCGATACTGTGCCTGGAGTTCGAAGAAGCGGGGCGTTGCCCAGGTCGCCCTCTGGTCGCCAGGTACTCTCAGGAGGCTGCTTACGGTCAACCCGGGGCGCGGCGGTGGATCTATCTTTGCTACCGGGCACGTCGACAGCGCCCTCCACAGGAGCCTCTGGCCTTTGAGTCCCTTACCGATAATATGCTCCGAGAAGTTGCTCTGGGGCATTGCCCTGTTTCGCAGATTGTCGATCTTGAATCGCGTGTCATCTGCGCGGACGGCGGGTATTATCACAAAATCGCTCATCACCGAAATTCCCCAGTCGCCGGCGATGTACTCCGTTAATTCCCTGTCGTGGGGGGTAGCGCCCGGCGACTTGATCTGCGATTCGGTCAGGAATAGCGCCGGGGCGCCCTTGTCGATTTCGCGTTTGAGATTCGCCAGTCTCGCCTCGGCGATCTCGGCCTGTTTGGTCGACGGCAGGACTATGAGTATCACGTTTTTCGCCGCGGGCATGGTGGTTGGCGTTTTGAAAGCTTCGGTCAACGGTTGGGTAAGTTCCCAGTCGCGGACGTCGAAATTGGCGTCTTCGAGCCTGGCCCGCAGGATCTTGTATTGAATTAACGGGTTTGCGAACACCTGGTTCTTCCGGACCATTTCCGGCGTGGGCAGGGGCTGGACGTAGGCCAGTACCACCGTCGCGAAAGGTTCGTTCGTCATCGAGCAGATGCGCGACGCAATTGCCGAATCACCGTTGAATGCCCGCTGGGGGCGGCCTTGGGAGTCCGTTCGCATACTCAGAGGCCAGACCTCGTCGAATCCGACGACTTCGGTCTTGTCGCCGGCTTCCACTATCACGATGTTATCGCCGGCGAGATCTTTCGTCAGAGATGTCGCTTTCAGCTCCGGCAGGTCGTCAGCCTGTTTGACGAGTGCCTCCAGACCGGCGACAAGCCCGTCGAACAGCCTGTCGGTCGACGCGTCCTGCATGATCTTCCTGGACTTCGCGTCGGGAGCGGCGAGTATGCCCAGAGTTTTTTCCGCCGCCGCCCTGGCCAGACCGAATTCCAGGTACATCGTCGCCAACTGCTTTCGCAGGCGGAGGACTTCTTCGGATTTGTACTTCGCGGTCGATATCTGGATTATCTGCTGATTGCGCCGGGCCAGCAGGAGGATGCTCTTGGACATTTTCCCAAAGAACTCGCTGAGGGCGATCTTGTTATTGTCGGCTTTTATTACCCAGTGCGAGGAATTCACGACCAGCGTGGCGTGGTCCGCACCGGCGAGGCCCTCAAGCGCCGCGGTAGCTTTGTAGGCGCTTTCGGACGCCTTTGCTGCCGCCTTGATAAACGCCTTGATCACTGCTGTGGGGTCCGGCGGGGCGGGGTCGCTGCTCTTGCCCGCAATTGCGGTAAGCGTACCGACGTCGCGAACGCTGAGGGCTACAGCTTCGAGGGTTTTCGCGCGATTCCTGACGGCCCCCTGATACACCTGTTCGATAGCCGCCAGTGTCGCACGGTAGCCTTTGAGGCTATCCAGGGTAGACTTGAGTATCGACCTGGCAGGAGCGACCAGGGCGGGATAATTGCGTATCGACTCGTGGTTCAACTCTTCGCGGAGCATGATTCGCGTTCTGTCGAAGCCTTCGGTCAGATGTTCAATCCGCACGGCCAGCGGCGCCGGAAGTGGCCACTGGGACAGGTAGCTTCCCTCGCCCATTTCCTGCCAGGCGTGCTGTTCGCTCTTGAGCTGTTCGGCGAGCCGGCCGGCGGCGGCCTGGAAATCGCGGATGAATTTTTCGTGAGGCGCGCCCAGGCGGGCGCGCTGGAGGGCGCCCAGGCGGGTGTCTTCGGCTTTGCGCTGGGCATGCGTGGTGATGCTCGCGATCTCAAAATACTTACCGAGCTTCTGGGCCTTTGCGTTGAGGTCCTCGAGCAGTTCCCATACGCGAGGGCGGAAGTCGCCGCCCTTCCTGTCCTCGCCCGTTCCGGTGTATACGCAGGTCAGGCGGACAGGCTCTTCCAGGCCGGCCAGTATTCTCTCTGTCCGTTCGCTGATGGAATACCGCCCGAGCGATTCGATCGGCAGGCGGTAGTAATCTCTCTGGGATATCACGTTCACGATTGCGGTCAGCGCAATCGCCGCGGTCACCGCGAGACTCACAACGGAGGCGTATCTCAGCCGCGAACGGGACGCCGCGATCAGCATCAAAGCCATCAACGCTCCGACGATAGACACGCCGATCACAAGCGCAGGCGCCGCGACACCGCCCAGCGCCGCCACAGCGGTCGTCCGCCACCATTGGGTCCATACCAAAGCTGACGTGCCGACCACTATCGCCGAGACCGTTACCCCCAACCAGAAAACCAGCATCGCCCGCTGCGCCCATATCTGCTGCTGCATGAGGCATATTCCGCAGATACCGATCCCCGCCGCCAACGCCATGGCGGCGGCAAAGCACACCACCGATGCCGATAATCGTCCTCCGTCGCTCGGCATGCGGGCGGCGAGCGCCGCGATAGCGATCACCGCCATCAACAGAACGATGCTCCCGGCCGGCATTGTCCAGCCGCGGTGCAGCATTTCGTCGGATTCCGAGTTCGATCTCACTTCCATCGTCGCGACTCCAGCATCTTGACGCTGAGGAACAGGAACAGCGCCGTGCTGCTTAAGAAGAACACTACTCCGCGGGTGTCGAACATCCCGCGCGCGAAGTCTTTGAAGTACGTCATCGCGTTGAGCCTTGCGGCAAGGTGGCCCCAGGGCGACGGTGCGTGGAGCGTCAGCAACTGCATGAGGATCGCAAATACCGACAGGATCGCAATGCCCAGTATCGCCGCCACCGCCTGGTGCGTTGTAAGCGTGGAAGTAAACAGTCCCACAGCCAGAAACGCCGCGCCCAGCAGCACCATTCCGCAGTAGCCCATAACCGCCACGCCCGGGTCGGGGCGCCCGTATATCGCGAGCAACCACATGTACAGGCCCGTGCATCCCAGCAGCAGCATGTAAAAGAACAGCACGCCGAGAAACTTGCCCACGATCACCTGCGTGTCGGTAACCGGCGCAGTCACGAGCGTCTCGAACGTTCCGGTGCGGAACTCCTCGCTCACCAGGCGCATCGTCAGCAGGGGGGTCGCGAAGACCATGATGTACGCCATCGCCTCGAACAGCGGGCGAAGCGTTGCGGGCTGTCCCTGACGAAATATCGCGTGGAAAAACCAGATGCCCGACGCCAGCAGAAACAGCGCGCCGATCACGTAGGCCACCGGGGAGTAGAAGAACCCCGATATCTCACGACGGGCCAGGAGCAGTGTCTTTCGCACGCGGTTGTCCTCTATCTCAGTCAGTTCGATTCAGGGCGGCGGTCGGTCGACTCGATGTTCTGTTCGTAGGTCATCTGGACGAAAAAATCTTCAAGGGAGCCCGCTTCATCCCTCAATTCACGCAGCGCCCAGCCTCGCTTGTGTGCCAGATGCGCTATGTCCGAGCGGCGGTCGGTATTATCTTTGTTGCGGATCGTTACGCGCTGCCATTTGCCTATCGATTTGATCTGGACGTCCCGCACGTCGGGAATGCCTTTGAACGCCTGGAGCACTTCTTCGCGATTGCCCTGGATTTCCGCGACTATTCTGGACGGTCCGATCACGCTCTTGCGCAGCTCGTCGGGTGTTCCGCAGGCGGCGATTTTCCCGCCGGCGATCACTATGAGGCGGTCGCAGGTCTGTTCCACCTCCGCCAGGATATGGCTGGAGAGAATAATTGTGTGCGATCCTCCCAGCGTCAGGATCAACTCGCGCATCGAACGTATCTGCGTCGGGTCCAGACCGCTGGTCGGTTCGTCGAGTATCAGCACGGGCGGCGAGTGCAGCAGCGCATCTGCCAGCGCGACCCGCTGCCTGTATCCCCGCGACAGCTCGCCCATGTTGCGCCTCAGCATGTTTTCCGGTTCGGACAGGCGGCAGAGCACAGCCACTCTCGCGATCGCCGCCCTCCGCCGGCGCCGCGGGATCTCGCGCAGCGCCGCGCGGAACTTCAGGAACTCATGCACTTTCATCTCGGGGTACAGGCCGGGTGATTCGGGCATGTAACCGATGTTTCGCCGGACGTCCAGCGACTGGGTCAGCACGTCGAATCCGGCGATAGCGGCCTGTCCGGAAGTTGCCGGTTGGTAGCACGTAAGTATTTTCAGGGTGGTGGTCTTCCCCGCACCGTTGGGGCCCAGGAATCCCACGATGCTTCCCTTGTCCACGTGGAAGGAGATACCATCGACGGCCCGCACGCATCCGTATTTCTTTGTGAGGTTTCTAACGTCAATCATGCCCAGTACGCCTCGGGCCAAGGCCTGCCGCGCCGACTCGCGACATGCTCGTGGGTATGATATGTCACCGCGAAACGCGGCGATTGTCAAGATGATTCAATACTTTACCCTCACCTTTACCCACATCTTGATGTTCAGTATCGGTGTGAGAATTTGTCCGTAGAGGGCCGAAGGCCCGTTGCGATGGTAGCCGGGCCCGGAAGGGCCCGGAATACGGTCTCTCAAAAACAAAGCCCCAACGGGGTGACAGAAGCGTCTTTGCATGGTGGCTTCGTCGTCTCAAGAAAGCCGGAAAACGATTGCCTCACACGAATCTCATGGCCGCGAGATGAGTTTTCAGGATGAACTAATCCAGTTGCGCGGCACACGCACTGGCGATTTCATCCCATTTGGCTTCGTAGTCCGCGACCTCTTTGATCGACAGTTTGGGGACTCCGGGTTTGTCGTAATCACGACCGTGGCGCTTACGATACTCGGCGTTGTATTGCTCAGAACGCCGGGCTGTCTGTTTGTGAAGTTCCGCAGAGGGCAGGACGAAGTAGCGTGGGGGTTGTTCATCGTCATCGGGCAGATGCACGAGAACCCAGAGGTTAGCCAAGACATTTTGAGTTGACGAATTGTTGTGCATGAGTATGTTTGTGTGTCGCCATCAGCTAAGAATCCGCTCTGTTCTCTGTTCGGGAACAGAGCGGAAAGCTGATCTTGCCGTCGATCTCCAGGGTCCCGCGACAAAATATAAATGTAGTGGTTAGCGTGTTAATGAAGTATATATACTTCATTAACAGGCACAGCACAAAGAACGTAATCATTCATAACTATTTATGCAATAGGTTTATAGTTAAGTTATAGAACCCTATTGACGACGTATACTGAAGTATATATACTATAGTATACAGTGACTGCTTCTTTCCGCATACGTTTGTGTGTTGACTCCGTACGAATCTGGCTGACAGGATCGATTTCGAGGATACTGCAATGGCAAAGACACGACTTGATATTGCCCAAAAAGACATCTTCTCACTGTTCGACTCGCTGCCGACGTCTGTGCTGAAACACTCCGAAATCAGCCGCCTGATGCAGGAGAATCGCCAGTTCTGGCGGCTGGCGCAGTCGACAACTTGCCCGAAGTTCATTGAGTTTCTCGTCCGTCGCGGCCACATGCGCGCTGTTCGGCTGGAGTTCCCCTCCAGACCGGAGAGTCGGTACATCTGGGGGGATGCATCCCTGAATGAGGTGCTTCTCTCGCTTCGCCCCGAGTCGTTTTTCTCTCACTACACGGCCATGTCGCTCCACGAGTTGACGGATCAGATTCCCAAATCCGTGTACGTCAACGCCGAGCAAGGCCGCAAGGTCGCACGTGAGACATCACTGGAGCAGGGACGGATTGCCGCGGCCTTCGCCCGCGCCCCGCGAATCTCAAATAACTCCTGCCTGTACGAGGGGCGGCGTATCTATCTGCTCAACGGCAAGCACACGGGGAATCTCGGAGTGATTGACTCTGTCGGGCCAGACGGCGAGACCATCCGCGTTACCGACATTGAGAGAACGCTGATCGACATCACCGTCAGGCCAATGTATTCCGGAGGGGTGGCGCAAGTGCTGGAGGCCTTTCGATTCGCACAGGCCAGGGTATCGGCCAATAAGTTGGTTGGCATGCTCAGGAAGATCGATTATGTATACCCATACCATCAGGCCATCGGGTTCTACATGGATCGGGCCGGCGGGTTTCGGGACTCGCAGATCGCCCTTCTCGCGGAGATCGACAAGACGCACGATTTCTACCTGACGTATCAGATGAAAGATATGGATTACTCAGAGAAGTGGCGGCTGTTCTTCCCAAAGGGTTTTTAGCTCTGACGATTCGATTGCCGAGATAACGTAATCGAAGTAGAAGTCAAAGTCTTTCAGTTTGACGTCGGGCTTGACCGTATCCTGAACGGAGGTGAAATCCTCTCGGTGAAAATCTCTGTATTCCGCGATTCGTCCCAAGAGCCTGGGCGGAACTCTCTTGGCCGCGAATATGTGTCTGAGCAGTTCGTGGTTGTCCGGAGCATCCAGGGCGATAGCGAAGTGTTCGAGGATGGTGTGGATGTCGAAGAAATCTCGCGCCCGCGGCGATCGGCTCGGGCTGTTGACGACTTCAGCGTATTCGGGCATCTGCTGGCAGATGGCGCGGAGCTTCTCGAAAAGAAGCATCTCGGGAGAGTAAATGTAGATTCTGTAATCATTGAAGTCCAGCGGCCCCTTGGGACTGCAGTACTCGAATTTGCTGACATCAATCTTAAACTTCCGTCTCTCCCCCGGGCCAATGATCGTCGCCTGTCGCCTGACAGACTCGATGTCACCGCCCAACCGTACATAATCCTCCGACGCGATAACCTTGAACTCAATGCGATATCCGCCCCAGAAATCGGCCATATCGGGCGTAACATGCGCCGGCCGCTCCGTGAGTTTTATATCAAAGACCTCGTAACCATTCGGCCGAAAAGTCTCCCGCATTCGCCGCCGGATTCGTTCACCAAGACCCGACCACTGACTTGGCGTGAACTCGCCGGCCATCGAAAAGTCCAGGTCTATCGAGGCCCGTGACGCGACTCCGTAAACTATGTCCAAAAGATTCCCGCCCTTGAGCACCAGCGTTTCCATCAGATCATCATCTGAGAACATTGCGATGATGGCGAGTTTCTTGATCTCAAGAAGCCGATCGAGTTCCAATATTCTTCCCTTTCCGCGATCTCGTGGGAAGAATCATACCGTACTGTCCGCCTGTCGGCCAGCAAGCAATTGAAATCCTCACGCTGTGGCTGGGGCAGTAGTGTTTAAGACGGAGGGCCGAAGGCCCGGCGAGATCTTAGCCGGGACCGGGAGGTTCCGGAATTCCGGTCTCTTTGAAACAGAGCCCCGACGGGGTGAAAGAAGCGTCTTCGCCTGTGGCTTCCGTCTTCGCCGTTGGCTTCGTCGTGACTGGTCGTCGTGGCAGGCTATCGGACCCGGCTAATATCGCAGCGGCCCTCCGGGCTGTGAACTGCCTATGTTCTCTGTTCTCGAACAGAGAACATGACATATACTTGACAATATTAAGTATTTTGCCGATACTTATATGTATGTTCTTAAAATAAGGAACAGACAATGAAAGCTCAGGACATATTGGTCATCTTGAAGATTCAAAGCCTTTGCGATCAGGGCGATGGTGATAATCCGCCCTCCTGGTCGCAGCGCCAGTTGGCCGAGGCCACGGAGGTGAGCCTTTCGCAGGTTAACGCGGCCTGTCGGCGTCTCGAACAGGCTGGGCTCCTGTCGCCGGGCAGGGACAGAATCGTTCGTTCCAGCCTGCTGGAGTTCCTTGTCCACGGGCTGCAATACTCCTTTCCCGTCCAGATGGGTGGGGTAACGCGGGGCACGCCAACGGGATATGCGGGCGAGCCTCTCAAGGGCGAGTTCCTGGCGTCTGAGGAAGAGCTTGTGCCCGTCTGGCCGGATGCACGGGGTTCGGTTCGCGGGTTGTCGTTCAAGCCGATTTATAGATCCGCTCCGGCTGCGGCGAGGAAGGATCAACGGTTGTATGAATACCTCGTACTGATTGATGCGATCCGCGGCGGCAGGGCTCGCGAACGGGCCAGAGCCATCGAAATTCTCACGCAGCGGGTGGGGGGGTAGCGATGGCGACATCAATCGAAATGCTCCAGAGAGTCGCCAGGGCGTTAGGTCCGCTTAATGATGAGGTCGTCTTTATCGGCGGGACGATTCCGGCTTTATTGATAACCGACCCGGCCGCACCTCCACTCCGGGCGACCAAAGATGTTGACCTGATAATCGATACCAGCCAGCACGGGCAACACGCTGATTTTGAAGCGAGACTGCGAGCCCGTGGATTTCAGATCAAATCGCCTCCGATTTGTCGTTATGGTATTGACGATATCCTTGTGGATGTAATGACGACTTCTAACATACAGGGTTTTTCAGACCGCTGGTATCCTGAGGCATTTTCAACGGCCGAAGACACCACGTTGGCGAATGGAACGGTCATTCGCACAATTCGGGCTCCGCTGTTTCTGGCGACCAAACTAAACGCATGGAAAGAGAGAGGCCGGCAGGATTATCTCATGCCCGACATCGAGGATATTCTCGCGGTGATTGACGGGCGGGAGGCCCTTCTTGACGAGATACGCCAAAGCAGCCTGGCGGTCCGAAAGTTTCTGGCTGCGACCTTTGAAGGATTAATGGTGGACGAAAAGTTTCGAGAGATTATCCCCGCCCATCTCGGCGGCGATTCCATTGCTTACGAGCGAGCAGAACTGGTTGCAGAGGTCATTGAGCAAATCATTGGATTGAGTCGTTAGATCATGGGGTATGGGGTCAGAGCGCCGCTAGGCGTTAGTGGGGGATACTGCATTCGGTGCGTCTGTTTTGGAGTGATGGGACGGGCGTGGAACCATTCTTGCTGGGGGCTGTTACAAATGTTTCCACGCGCGCTGTTCGCACACGCGTTCATTCGCCCGTCACGCCAAACCGCTTGCAATCCCCCAGTCGGGGAACTACTATTCTTACTGGGCTAGGAGCCCGTGAGGAGATTTTTATGCCTAGGTTAGTTTTTGTCATTATTGGAATTGCTGTCTGCGTCCTGTCGATCTGTCGGTCGGAGGTCTGCGCTGCGCCCCCGCGTGTTGACACTCGCCTTGCGGCCGCGGAGAAATATGTCGCGGCTTCCGATCGCTACTTGCACCACAGCGTCCTGAAGCGGGGTATGAAGGGATATGGGCTTACGGTGATGGCGGGGATCAAGCCCGTCCGATTCGACGCCGAGATCGTTTCGGTGGTCTCCAAATTCGGACCCCACCTGGACGTGATCCTGGCCCGACTTTCCGGGCACAAGCTCGAGAAGTCCATGATCATCGCGGGCATGAGCGGTTCACCGGTATTCATGAAAGATCCCAAAGGCGGAAAGTTCAAAATGATAGGCGCGGTGGCCTACGGGTGGAGTTCTCAGAACGAACCGCTTTGCGGTATCCAGCCGATCACGCAGATGCTGGCTGCCGGCGGTTTCATCCCTGTGGCGGGCAAGGACGGGACGAAGGCGGCGGGCAAGCCGGTCTCCCCGGGGCGATCGGCAACGGCGCCCGGGGGATTCCTCAAAACCGCCCTGGGCGTCGAGAAGATCGATTTTGCGTCGTGCGGGCTTGCCGCGACGACTCGTCCGGAGCAATCCGCCGAAACTCCCAGGCTGACTGCACTATCGACGCCGGTGATGGTCTCGGGCGTCTCGGCCAGGGGATTCGCAAGCGCTCAGCGAATGCTGAAGCCCTTTGGAATGATACCCCTCCAGGCCGGCGGACCCGGCGCCGCGGAGGCGGCGGCCGCCAAAGGCGCCAGGCTCATTCCGGGCGGCGCGATAGCAGTTCCTCTTGCCGCCGGCGATGCGGACCTGGCGGCTGTCGGTACGGTCACCGAAGTTGTCGGGAACAAGGTAATGGCGTTCGGGCACAGTTTCCACTCGGCCGGCGAGACCGAGCTGCCGATGGGACCGGCGTACATTCACACGGTGATTTCGAGCCGGAACAGCAGTTTCAAGATGGGGGCGGGCCTGAAAATTACCGGTACGGTCACGCGCGACGAGACAACCGCCATCGCCGGGCAGATCGGTCTGAAAACAAAGATGATCCCCATGAAAGTCGCGGTCGAATGGACAAGCGACAAACGCAGGCAGGCGTTCAACTACGAGGTCGCAAGGCACCGCCGAATGACCCCGCTGATCGTCAACATGCTGGTGGGGGATGCGGCGTGGGGATGGAGAGAACTGCCCGAAAGGCATCACGTGTCGTATTCGCTGAGCGTCGATTTCGGTAAGTTCGGAAAGTATCGCGCGTCCAATATATCGAGCGGGTCGGATATCTACTGGGCGACTTCGGATCTAAGCCGCGCCGTGGCCACCATGATGCGCAACCCTTACGGTCCCAGGCCCGAAATACGCGGTATTGACGTTTCGATCAAGATCGAACCGGGCGAGATCGGGGCGAGCATTATCGATTTTCGCCTGGACAACCAAACCTGCGGACCGGGCGAGACCCTGACAGGCACACTCACCCTGACCCGCCCGCGCAAGGGACGCACGACCATGCCCGTAAGCTTCAAACTGCCCGACGACCTGCCCGAAGGCGTCCACACGCTGCAGGTGAGCGACTGGTCGACCGCACAGTCGGACGAGGCGCGCGAGCAGCCCCAAAAATACAGTCCCAAAACGACTGAAGAACTGCTGGCATCGATGCAGCGAAGCGTCCTGCTGCGGGGCAACGTGCTATACATGCGCCTACCGCTGAAAGACGGCGGAGGAATCGCCCTGGACAAGAAGGAACTGCCCGACCTGCCCGCCAGCAAGGCCGCAATGATAACCCAGGCCAGACTGCTGGACACCAGGACTTTCGGTCGATCCCTGCTCCGCGAGACCAAGGTGCCGTACGTGTTGAGCGGTTCGGCCGCCGCGAGTTTCACAGTAACCAAACACCGCAGCCAGACGCCGATATCAGGCGGTTCAAAGCGGTAACGCTTTCGCGTCGATATAACGACCTCCACACCCTGAAAACACCAGATGAACAAGGAAAACGGAACCATGAATCGTTACTTGAACCTTATATTTGCCGTCGCGCTGCTCGGTCTGCTTGCCTGCAGCCTCGTGGCCGTCACTCCGGCGACCTGGTCGCACACCACCGAGGCCGACTTCGCCAAGGGCAAGTTCAATTCCGCGGTGGTCGACGAACGCGGTGATATCTCGCTGGCGAGGAAGAGCGAAATTCTTTTCGGTTCGGCCGATGCGCCGCCCGTGATCTCGGCGCTGACCGTTCGCGGACGCGCGATCTACGCGGGCGCCGGTAACGAGCCGGTGATCTACTGCGTCGAGGGCAAGAAGTTCAGGAAGTTCGCGACGCTTCCGGGAACTACGATCACCTCGCTGATCGTGCGAGGAAGGGAACTTCTCGCCGGGGTTGGCGGCGACGAGTCCGGGATCTACAGCATCGACAACAAGGGCAAGTTCAAGAAGCTCTGGACGGATAAGGACGTCAAGTACGTATGGGCCATCCACCCGATTCGGGACGGAAAGCTATATGCGGCCACCGGGCCCAAGGGACGCATCTACATGATCGATTCAAAGGGAAAGGCAGAGGTGTTCTACGAGACCGGAAAGCTCGCGAAGAACATCCTGTCGATTGCACTTTCCAGGAATACCCTCTACGCCGGAACCGACACGCAAGGCCTGGTCGTCGCGATCGACACTCGCAACAAGTCCAGCCGCGTGGTCCTCGATGCCGCCGAGGCGGAAATCTCGGCGATTATTCCCGCTCCGGGCGGGGGACTGTTTGTCGCGACCGCCGACGTTGCCAAGGCCGGTCCCGACGGGAAAACTCCGCCCAGCAACGGTGGCAAGAACGGTAAGCCCGCGGGCGCTTCGACCAAACCCGCTGATAAAAGCAAGACTCCTCCCCCCAAGGGCGACCCAAAGAAGAAGCCCGCTGCCGGGAAGAAGCCCGCGGCGAAACCAGGCGGCGCCAAGGCCCCGGTAAAGCCCGGCGACAAGAACAAGACGCCCGACAAGCCCAAGGGCGATCCAAAAGCCAAAAGCCCCAAGCCGAAAGCGGCAGCGGTAAAGGGCGCCCCGAAAATGCGCCCGGCGGGGGCTTCGGCAGGGAAGCCTGCTACGGCGGGCGGCGGACCGGCGCCGGGCAAGAAATTGATTATCAGGAGGGTGTCCCGCCCCTCGGCCTCCAAGGCCGCACCGTCGGCCCCGAAGGCTGCGGCCGCACCCGAAAGCGGTAAAGGCAACGCAGTTTATCACATCCAGCCCAACGGACTGGTGCGGACGATCTTCCGCCAGCCCGTGACCATCCTTGCGATGCAACTCAGGGACAAGAAGCTCATCCTGGCGACAGGAAACGGCGGGGCGGTCTATGCGATTACGACTGACGGTGCGCGGAGCGAACAACTCATCGATACCGAAGCCAAGCAGGTAACTGCGCTTGCCTGCAGCGGCGCGAACCTCATTTTCGCAACGGCCAACAAGGGTTCGGTCGGCGCCATCTTCAAGGATCTGGCGCCGAAGGGCAGTTACACTTCGGAAGCGATGGATGCCAAGCAGATCGTGCAATGGGGCACGATGCGGCTGGCCGCTTCGTCGCCGAACGGCGCAAAAGTAACCGTCGCCACACGCGGTGGAAACCTGGCTGAACCGGACGAAAAAACCTGGAGCAGTTGGTCAAAGGAGCAGACGGTCAATGGCGGATTCATTCCGATCATGAGTCCCTCGGCGAGGTTCCTGCAATACCGCCTGAGTCTCGCGACCGGGCAGGAGAACACCGGACCGGTTGTCTCGGGCGTGGCGATGATCTACCAGATGGGTAATCTTCCCCCGGTGGTTCCGTCGGTGGTGTTCACGTCGTCCAGCAAAGCAAACGAACCGACCCCCGTCGGGCAGCAGAAGTACCGCATGATTACCATTCAAGCCGCCGACCCCAATGGCGACAAGCTGATCTACTCCCTGGAGTACCGCCGCCTCGGTAGTGAGACCTGGGTCCTGATCACCGACAAGCATCCCAAACCGATTTACATCTGGAATACGCTGTCGGTCGGCGACGGCGAATACGAGCTTCGCGTGACAGCCCATGACTCACCCACTAACGTCGCCACCGCGGCGCTGAGCGGTTCGCGGATAAGCGAGCGCATACTCGTCGACAATACCCCTCCGGTAATCAAGGGCCTGTCCGCCAAGGCCGCCGGTTCCGCGGCGACGGTTCGGGGCACGGTGATCGATGCGGGCAGCAGGATAGTTGCGATTGCTTACACCATCGACAGCCGCGATACGTGGAAAACAACGCTCTCCAGCGATGGTATCTGCGATTCGTCCAACGAGAGGCTCGCGATTCAGATCAAGGACCTCAAGCCCGGTACGCATCGAATAGCCGTTCGGATCGCAGACCAGTACGGTAATATCTGTTACGGTTATACGAGCGTTACTGTCGTCAAGAAATAAGGCGACTGACAGATGACCTGCCGTTTGCTATATTCAGCGCGGTATGAAACCTGCGACCATAAGAAATGCGATCGCCGGGCGGGGTGACGGGGTGGCGTCCCGGGCGGGGCAGGCTGTCGCAAGGGCTGTCGTCTGGCCTTACTCGGCGTTCATGAGGCTGAGGCGGTGGGCGTATAACAGGGGTATTCTCCCAAGCGCCGCCGCGGCGGTTCCGGTTATCTGTGTGGGCAATATCACTACCGGCGGGACGGGCAAGACGCCAATGGTCGACTGGGTGGTGGGGCGGCTCAAAGAGGCCGGCAGGAAACCGGCGATACTCACCCGGGGATACAAGTCCGTTGGCGGTAAGAGCGACGAGGCCGAACTTCTCAAACGGCGCAGCGGTGTGGAAGTGGTGGTAAACCCTGACCGCATAGCAGGCGCCCGCGCCGCTGTGGCGAGCGGGGCCGACGTGCTGGTGATGGACGATGGCTTTCAGCACATGCGACTCAGACGCGATACGAACGTCGTCCTGATCGACGCGATGAACCCGTTTGGTTTCGGATGCTGCATTCCGCTGGGGCGCCTCCGCGAACCGCCCTCGGCGCTCGGGGACGCCCATGCGATTGTCATCACGCGCAGCGACGCGGTTGTTCCGGAGTTTGTCGAGGCCCTGGAGGCCCAGCTCGCCAGGCGCGCGCCGCGGGCGTCGATACACATGGGCGTGCATAAACCGACAGGGCTTATCGACCAGGACGGAAAGGAACTGCCCCTCGACGATATTACCGGGCGAAAGGTCCTGATCTTCGCGGGGATCGGAAATCCGCGGGCGTTCATAACCACCGTCGAGAATCTCGGCGCCGAACCCGTTGACTTCTGCATCTTCAGCGACCACCAGAAATATGGACCGGCGGTGATCCGGCGTTTATATGAGCGGTCCGACGCCGCCGGCGCCGAAATCCTCGTCACCACCGAGAAGGATTACGTGAAACTCGCGGAATTCGAGTTTGACAGGCCCGTATGGCAGGTGGTCGTGGAAATGGACATCTCACGAGGACGCGGGGAACTCATCGATAAACTTACGCGCGGGATCGCCTGCTAGATATTTGCGTTGCCGCAGCGCCCCCGATACAATCAACCGCCATGGAAGCTCTTGTTAAAACGCTGGGATCGCTCGGTTCTCCGCGGGTCATGCTCGTTGGCGACTTCATGCTCGACTGCTGGATTTACGGAAACGCCGAGCGGCTCAGCCCCGAAGCGCCCGTACCGGTCCTCAGGAAAATTCGACGGGAGACGATGACCGGAGGCGCCAGCAACATCGCTCCGGCGATAACCGCCCTCGGAGGCAAAGTGATCTGTGTCGGCGTGATAGGCGCCGACGCGAGCGGAGACGAACTCTGTTCGCTCCTGGTGTCCGCCGGGGCCGATGCCTCGCGGCTGATTCGGCGCGGCGACCGTCCGACAACCGTGAAGACCCGGTACGTTGGACTCGCCCAGCACCGCCACGCCCAGCAGATGTTTCGACTTGACGAGGAATCTGTCGAGGAACTCGACGCCGAGACCCACGAGGTGCTTCGTGCAGCCATTCGCGCCGAATTGCGTTCCTGCGGGGTGCTGGCGCTGGAAGACTACAACAAGGGCGTGCTCGGAGGGACTAATACGCCCCGGATCATCGACGATGCCCGCCGAGCCGGCGTGCCCGTAGTGGTCGACCCGGCGCTGATCGGCGACTATCGCCGATACGCCGGGGCCACACTGCTTACCCCCAACAGGTTTGAAGCCGCTCTGGCCAGCGGCGTGGAGATAACCGATCGCGAGTCGATGGTTCGCGCCGCCGAACGCATCACGGCCGCAACGCGGGCGGATGCGGTGGTTATCACGCTCGATCGGGACGGGGCGTTCCTGTATACCGGCGGCGACGGCAAGGTGATCCCAACCAGGGCCAGGTCCGTCTACGACGTCAGCGGCGCCGGCGACGAGGTGCTGGCGATGCTGGCGGTTGCTGTCGGCGACGGATGCGACCTGGACAGCGCTGTCGGTCTGGCAAACGTTGCCGGAGGACTGGAGGTCGAGCAGTTTGGTATAACCCCGATTAGCAGGGCCCAGGTCACGGATGAACTCAGGAAGATGATCGGTTTGCGCACCAGCAAGGTCATCAATCGTAAAACCCTGGTCGAAGAACTTGCACGCAGGCGGAAGCGCGGCGAGAAGATCGTCTTCACCAACGGTTGTTTCGACCTGCTTCACGTCGGGCACGTGCGTTATCTTCAACAGGCTCGCGAGCAGGGCTCGTGCCTGGTGGTGGCGATCAACTCCGACGCCGGCGTCAGCAGGCTGAAAGGGCCCGGTCGGCCGGTGATAGGCGCCGGCGAGCGTGCGGAAATGCTCGGCGCGCTGGAATGTGTGGACTACGTGACTGTTTTTGACGAAGACACTCCCGAGCACCTTCTGGGGCTCCTGAAGCCCGAGATGCTTGTCAAGGGCGGAACGACCCCGGTAGTAGTGGGTCGCAAAATTGTCGAGGGATATGGCGGTGTTGTCCGGACGCTGGAATTAGTTGACGGTCTGAGTACTACCAAAATCATCGATCGGATAGTCGATGGGCAAAGCAAGGCGTAAACCTGTTTGATAAGGAGAGCCTGGCAATGAGTAAAGCTGTTTTCATAGATCGCGATAACACGATCATCGAGGATCCCGGATACATCAGCGATCCGGGCGCCGTGAAACTCCTGCCAGGCGTGGAGCTGGCGATCAAGTCGCTGGCCCGGGCGGGATTCAAAAATATTGTCTGCACCAATCAGTCGGGTGTGGCACGCGGAATGCTCACCGAGGATGATCTCGAGAGCATCCATGCTGAAGTCCGCCGCCAACTGGCCGACAAAGGCGCCCATCTCGACGCGATCTACTACTGCCCCTTCCACCCGCAGGGTACGATCGAGCAGTACGCCCGCGAATCGGACCTGAGGAAACCTAAACCGGGCATGCTGCTTCGGGCCGCCGAAGAACTCGACCTGGAACTGGCCCAGAGCTGGATGGTTGGTGATTCGGCGCGAGACATCGAGGCCGGTCAGCGGGCCGGATGCAGGACAATTCGCGTGCGAATCGCCGGGGAAACCTCCACCACCACCTCCGAACGCAACGTCGATGCCGCCCAGGCCGACTTCACCGTCAGGAATCTCGTGGAGGCCGCCAAAATAATCGTGAGAGAGACCGACCGGACCGGAACATGGGAAGCCGTTACGCCTTCAGCGGCGGTGGCAACCGCCCCGCCGAGTTCCCAGGGGCGCTTCCCCCAACCGGATGCCCGTTTGTCCGAGGAAGGCGATGACGCGCCAATGGACGATCACCGCGTTCGCCTGGAAATACTGTCGCACCTTCGGAGGCTCGTACGCCACAGCGAACTTGAAGAATTCAGCTTCCTTAAACTTGCCGGCGGGATAGTACAGATGCTGGCGCTGCTTACCCTTCTTATCGCCGTGCTCTACTTTCTCGGGTCAGGGTCCGGTAGGGTACCGGTGGCGACTTTCTGGGCGCTAATCTCAGTGGCGATGCAGACGATGGCATTGACGTTTTTTACAATACAACGAAACAAATAACCCCGCCAGGCGTCTTATAATGCAGATATGACGCACTCAATCCAAAGGAGCCGATCATGAGTTGCAAACAGAGATACTACATCGGAGTCATCGTAACGCTTATTGCGGCGGCCTGGTCTATGCAGGTCATCGCCGCAGAGGACAAGGCAAAGCCGGTCAAGCCTCTCGACGACGTCCACAAGACCGCGGTCACGAAACTCACCGACGCCGGCGTCAAGTACCTCCTGACCCAGAAAGATGCCAAGGGCGGATGGAGCATGGGGCAGGACGCGAACAGGCCCGCCATCACCGCAATGGTGCTCAAGGTGCTCCTTCAGCATCCCGATTACAACGCCTCCAGCCCCGTAGTTGTCAAGGGTTTTGAAGCCCTGATGACCTACCGCAAGAGCGACGGCGGTTTCTACGAACCGAGGGCCGGCCTGCCGAACTACACCACGTCGATCGCGATCATGGCGATGGCGGCTTCGGGCGACCCGCGGCACAAGTCCACGATAGACAAAGCCGTCACCTTCCTCCGGTCTCAGCAGATCCGCCCCGGCGACACGACGCCCAAGGGCGAGAAGGTCAAAAAGGGCGAGGGTGTTGACGGCGGCGTGAGCTAC
Source organism: Phycisphaerae bacterium (assembly GCA_016782885.1). Taxonomy (GTDB): domain Bacteria; phylum Planctomycetota; class Phycisphaerae; order SM23-33; family SM23-33; genus BS750m-G57. Next base: position 28,641 of record JADHXQ010000051.1, read on the forward strand.
GGCAAGCACGGTCGGCCCGATGGCAGCAACCAGCAGATGTGGATCCAGGCGATGAGCGACGCGGGCGTCAAATCCGACGACCCTGACATGCAGCGGGCCAACGCGTTCATGATGCGCCTGCAGAACCGCAAGGAGTCGAACCCCGCAGATTACATTCAGGCCGGACCCAACGACGGCGGGTTCATCTATGCACTTAACGAATCGAAGGGCGGTCCGTGGCGCAACGGGCGGGGGCTTCGCAGTTACGGTTCGCTGACGTACGCGGGATTCAAGAGCATGCTGCACGCCGGAATGGCCCGCAGCGATCCGCGCGTGAAAGCGGCATTCAAGTGGATCAGACTTTACTGGCGTCTGGACTCGAATCCGAATCTGCCCAAACTCCAAAGCCAGCAGGGTCTGTACTATTACTACCACGTTTTCGCCAAGGCTCTTCGCATGTGGGGCGCCGCGGAGATCGAAGACACCAAGGGCGCCAGGCACAACTGGCGCCACGAACTTATCGACGCCCTGGGCAAGCGTATCGCCAAGGACGGTTCCTGGACGAATAAAGCCTCCGAGCGGTGGAACGAGGGCAGTCCCGTTCTGGCGACCTGTTTTGCGATGCTGGCGTTGCAGGAAACGCTGAAGAAATAGTTTGTCCACTGTTCCAATTGTGCCCTGATATTTGGACTGTCATATGGCGCTGACCGCCAACGGTGTGACCTGGGCCGGACTCATCTGCAATATCGCTCTGGCTGCAGGCAAGATAACCGCCGGATTCGTTTTTTCCAGCCAGGCGATTCTCGCCGACGGGCTGCATGGCGCCTCGGATATGGTCACTGACCTGGCGGTGCTGGCCGGGCTTCGTGTCTCCTCCCGTGCCGCAGACGGATGTCATCCTTACGGTCACCGGCGCGTGGGCACGCTTGTGGCGATGGGGGTGGGGGCGGCGCTGCTTGGGGCGGCTATGATAATTGCCATTGGCGCCATTGGATCTCTTCGCGAGCCCTCTTGCCCGGTGGCTTCGATCGTGCCTTTCTGCCTGGCCGCGGTTACGATTCCCGTCAAGGAAATTCTCTTCAGGATCACTCGACGCGTAGCACAGCGCGACGACAACATCGCTTTAAGAGCCAATGCGTGGCACCATCGCAGCGACGCCGTTACCTCCGTGGCCGCCGCGGTTGGTCTGGGCGGTGTGGCGACAGGGGGGAGGCAGTGGGCGTTTCTCGACCCGTTGACCGGTATCGTGCTTTCGGCGTTCCTGGTGGTGGTGGCTGTTCGGATAATGTACCGCTCGGCCTGCGAGCTTGTCGATCGCGCTCCGGGCCAGGCTACCCTTGACGGTATCACCGTGGTGCTCCGCAAGACTGACGGCGTGCGGGATTTTCACGCGCTGCGGGCCAGGCAGGTTGGTGGAAAAGTGGCGATGGACGTTCACATTCTGGTGGACCCGGATTTGACCGTCGCCCAGGGGCACGAGATAGCGTCCACTCTTAAACACCACATAATGGCCCACGACAGAAGAGTTATCGAAGTAGTAGTGCATGTCGAGCCCGCGTGACCGTGAAAAATAGTTTGAATTTCCAACTTGCTTGTTCCAGCCCGCTGGATATGGTATACGGTCCGCTTGGGTCGCGTGCTGGACATTAGATAAGAAAACCGGAGTCCCTCGATGGAGATCAGAGCATTCAGAGGTTGGAGGTTCACACCCTCGGACGGTGGCGATATCAGCGGTTTCATCGCTCCGCCGTACGACGTGTTGACCGCCGATGACAAGCAGGCCCTCCTGGACAACTGCGAGAGGAACATAGTGTCCGTAGACCTGCCCTACGTACCTCCCAAACGCGTCGGGCCCGATGAGGTCTACGCCGAAGCGGCCCAAAAAATCAAAGAATGGCAGGACTCCGGGTTGCTCGTCCAGGACGATGAGCCATGCCTGTACGTCTACGAGCAGACCTACTCCCGGGCGGGCAAAACGTTCAAGCGGCTCGCTATGCTTTGCGGTGTTAGGGAGACGGAACTCGGCGTCGACGTGATACCCCACGAACATACGTTTGCGGGTCCCAAAGCCGACCGCCTGAAACTCACCAAACATGCCAACCTGCAACTTTCGCCGATCTTCGGATTTTATAACGATCCGAATTGTCAGATCACGGAGATACTCCAAGCCGCCGCCGCGTCAGAGCCGGCGGCCAGCGGCACGCTCGATTCGGTCGGGCAGAAACTCTGGATCATTCGCGATCCCGAATCGATTTCAAAGATCGTGGAGTTGCTGGATACCGAGCCGGCCTACATCGCCGACGGTCACCACCGGTACTCGACGGCCGCCAGGTACGCGAAAACACTTCGCGATTCCGGCCGGATCGACGAGGACCACGAAGCCAATTTCGTAATGTTCGCGCTGGTGGCCCGCGACGATCCCGGTCTGCTGGTGCTCCCCACTCACCGTGTGGTGACGAATCTCAGCGAGGAGTTTTCACTCGATTCCCTCCGCGACGCGTTGGGGATGTTTGAATGGCGGCGATATGAAGGCGATACGCCCGACCTGAGCGATGCCGACGCGTTTCTGGCGCCCCACGGCGACGGGGCCATGGCGATTATCGGACCGGGCGCCGAAGAGATATGGATTGTCCGCCTGGAAGATCGTTCTGCCATGAATGCAGCCGCTCCCGACGAGTGTTCGGCCTGGCGGGACCTGGACGTGGCGATTCTTCACACGCTGATATTCAAGGGCGCCTCGGCGTGGTGCAGCGCCGACGAACTTGCCGTCGAGTACACGCCCGACGGCGGCAAGGCCCGGGGCGAATGCGTCTCGGGCCGCGCATCACTGGCCGTCATCATGCAGGGCACGCCCTTGCAGGCGGTAATCGACGTCGCCGACGCCGGCGCCTCGATGCCGCACAAGAGCACCTATTTCTACCCCAAACTCGCCACCGGAATCGTACTCAAACCACTGCAGTAATTCCTTGAGGAAGAGCTACTTTCCCGCGTAGCAGATCACTCTACCGTCCATCGTTACCACGAACAAACGCTCTCCGGCGACGATCAGCCCGTCGAAAACGGGCGGCGAATCGAGTTTGTATTCCGCCAGCGCCTCGCCCGTATCGGCGTCGACGGCCTGCAGGACCGCGCCCCGCTTGCCCGCCAGTGCGGCGGTCTGGGCATCCAGTTGCTTTCGGACCTCCGGGTCGGGGAACTTTTTGAATGCGTCATCTTCGTCGATCAGATCTTCGGGCCCGGCGATGAACAGGGTTTTGTCGGCCAGCGCCATCGCGCGGACCATGATCGGCATATCTCGCGTCCATCGGAAGGCGATCGACGATCCGGACCGCCTGCCCCTGCGCTTGGGCTTGGATGCCCCCGCGCCGCGCCGGTCCGGTTTGAACACCATCGCATCTCCGAACGGTCCATCGACGGTCTTGCCGGTCTTCGTGCCTGTCCGCCCGTTATTACCGCGGGGCGATCGGTCACGGGTTCCGCCTTTCTCGAAATCCAGATGGAGCACCAGCCCTTCACGCTGTTTGCCGGTGAGCTTACTTACACCTTTGGCGACGAGCCCGATCTCGCTTGCCGACAGCGCTCTATGGAACAACGCCGCCTCGTCCATCGCTCCATTGAACGGCGCCAGCGGTTTATTCAGGAGCTGGTGAGTGTCGTCGTAGCCGATCTTCATGGCGATCTGCGGGTCGCCGGTCAGCAGGGGAACGTTCCCGGCTGTGCCTGTCAACTCGCCGCTCACGTAGACTTCCATTCGTCCATCCGCCCGCAGGACGCCGGCGATGTGCGTCCAGTCCCCGCCGATCGGCTTGCCTGAAACCGCCTCGTGGGTCTTGCCGCCGGCGCGGAGGAGCATTCGCGGTTTGGAATCGGTTATTATCAGGGCAAATCCAATCGCCTGGGCTCCGCGCACCAGGACGGTTCCGTTTTTGGCGGAGGTCTTCACCCATGCGGCGATCGTGAGCGGCTTGCCCGAGGGATTGAGAGTTTTGGAGTTCGTGAACAGCACGCCCGCCGACGCCGCGGTCGGTGCGGGCGCGGCCGGTTGCCTGGCGGCCTTGACGCTCGACGGCCTGGCCGCCGCGAACAGTTGGTAATCCAGCACCGACGACCAGCGGTAGTAGCTGGGCTTCCGCCCGTATCCGAAAACGCTCGCGCCGCTGCTGACCAGGATGCGCCCCGACGGGCTGCTCCTCCCGTTTCCATAGCCGCCTATCCCGCCGGAGAAACCGTCGTTGACCAGCCAGTAAGTGCGGTGGAACCATGAATCGTCGGTGAATCCGTAAGGGGCGAACAGGTGCTTGTACCCGCTGCCGCCAGGACCGAGCGTCAGTCGCTTGCCCTCGAGGTCCATCGCCTGGGAACGCATGAACAAACGCTCTCCGTCGCTGGACAGGATGTCGGGCAACGCGACGGGCATGTTCAGGCCCCGGATGTGCTTCTGCATGTCCTCGCCGGTGTTCGGGTCGCGATCGTTCATGACCGTCTCGCCGATGAGCTTTCCGGTTTCCGCGTCGAGGCGGCAGAGCCTCAAGCCCCCGTCGATGTACATGGATCGACCGGCTGCAAACGACGCCACGCCTTTCTGCACGAGCAGAGATCCATGAACCGGCCAGGCCGATTCGAACTGGTCGAACGCGACCAGCCTGCGGTCGATCGGAGCCGCCCGGAATCGCCACACCAACTCCCCGTCACCGGCGCGCAGGCACGTTACGTACCCGTCGGCCGATCCGAACAGCAACCGCCCCCGGTCGAAGGTCGGCGGCGAATCGATCCGCCCGCCGGCGGCAAAAGTCCACTGCTTCCTGCCCGAGCCCGCGTCGAGGGCGCAGATGAGGTGGCGATCCACGTCGGCGACGAACAGGCTTCCGCCGGCCGCGATCGGCGGGGTCAACCGCCCGGTCAGCTTGACCTCCCATGCCCGGGCCAATTTGGCGGGCATCTTCGCGGATGTCGTCCCGCTGCGCCGCGCGTCGTGGCGATACGTGGGCCAATCTTCTGATTTGGGATTTGGAATTTGGGATTTGGGATTTGAAACCTTGCCGAACGCCGGGCCCTTTTCCAGGCGCCCGTTGGCAGGAATTTCTTTGGGAACCGCCCGCGACTTCGATGCCGCCGCAAGGGCGGTAAAACCGTTCAACTTCGCTTCGGGGAAGCACGCGCACGGATGAAACGGCGCGTAGATGAGTCCGTTGCAGGGCATGATCCCGTACAGGCAGCCGCCGCGGACCCAGTGATTGATCGTCCACTTTCCGGTCTTGACGTCCACGAATTCAATGCCGTTCCGCGAGCAGAGGATGTACTTGTCGGTGGCCTTGGCGCGGTAGCAGCGGTGATGGAACCACGATGTCTTGAGCGTTGGCGGAAACGCTTTGTCTTTCGAGCCGGTTGACATATTGTGTCCGGTGTAGGTTCCGCTGGCCTGGTTCTTGGCGGTCGATCCGGTCCACACCCTCCCGTCGATAACGAACAGGTCTTCCGGCGAGTTATACCCGCTGTATGGATGGTCGGCGGTCCAGAGTTTTTCGCCCGTTCTGGCGGACAGTGCAGTCATTGTGTCCTGGCCGATGTCCTTGGACCCCCAGCCCATGTACGACATGTGAATCTTCTCTCCGCCGGCGAAGAACACCTTTCCGTCGCGGGCGACCAGAGTCGGGGCGAACCACGATTGCAGCCCGCGTCCGTCCAGGCCCTTCCAGACGGGGATCGGTTTGGACTTCCATGCGGATTTGCCCGTCGACAGCTTTAACGCGACGATACTGTCGCCGTCGTGATAGTATGCCTGCTCGGCGTCGGCGGCCGGCGACAGCGGGATCACCGCGCTGGAATGCTCCCATATCTGCTTGTCGCCGTCAGCGGGAAACGCCCGGATGATGCGGTCGCCGTGCGACCAGCGTTTCGAGCGGATGCCCGCCCAGATGCGGGCCATTTGGGGCGAATAGGTGGTTCGGCTGTCGCGCGATTTCCCCTTTTCGCTGTCGGTGGTCAGGTCGGCTTTGTAGTCGACCGGCGTGCGATTGACCAGCGCCAGCAGAACTCCGTCTTTGACGATGATTTCCTCGGCTCCGGCCGTTTTGGGATACTCTCGCAGCGTCTTGCCCGTGGCCGCGTCCAGGGCGACCGCCGGCGCATCGATGCCGAGCGTCACGTAGACCGTTTCGCCGGCCACCACCAGTCGCCTCGGCAGGGACGCCGGCCCGCTTTTCAGCGGCCAGAGGTT